>CAMYLH010000177.1 GCA_947259065.1 uncultured Desulfobacterales bacterium | reverse complement strand
GCTGGTTGAACGGATCCGTAAACAGGGTGATCGCCGGGTCGCATTGATTACGCTCACCCAGGCGGGTCAAAAACTGGGCAAAACCATTCCCGATCCGATTGAAAAAAAATTTGTAAACCAACTGGCCGATCTGGAACCCGAGCATCTTCAAATATTGGCCATGGCAATGAATCAAATTCTAAACCTGATCGATACCAAAGGGATGGAGGCAATCTCCCTGGAATAGGATCTTTAACCGGAATAGCCATGTCGGAGAAGGATCCACCGCAATCAGTTAAAGATGATCGCTAACCATTATAGCAAAAGGAGGGCAGCTATGCCGAAACTGGAAAAGCTTCAACAATTATTGTCAGAGGGAAGGATTTCTCGCCGTGAATTTATTGCCCGGATATCTGCCTTAGGGCTCATGGCCGCCGTGTCACCCGCATGGCTGAGCAGCGAGGCTAAAGCGGCGACACCCAAGAAAGGCGGGCGTTTTATAATAGGGATTACGGGCGGGTCAACCACTGATTCCATGGACCCTGGAACACTGACTTCCAACATGAATCAGAACGTCAACTGGCAGATAAGAAACAGTCTTGTGGAAATCGATCACAATTTCAATGCCATCCCTGAACTTGCTGAGTCCTGGGGCTCAACTCCTGACGCAAAAGTGTGGACTTTTAAGCTGCGCAAGGGCATAGAATTTCACAATGGCAAAACCATGACAGCAGAGGATGTGATCTTTTCCATAAACCACCATTTAAGCGAAAAATCCAAATCTGCAGCTAAAGGATATTTAAAAAGTATTGAAAATATTAAAGCTGACGGAAAACATGAAGTTATTTTTGAGCTTTCCGGGGGCAGTGCTGATTTTCCGTTTATCCTGGGCGACTATCACTTAACCATTTGTCCCGCCGGAACTGCAGGCCCGGAATTTGAAAAGGGCATCGGTACCGGGGGGTACATTCTGGAGAACTGGGAACCTGGTGTCAGAGCTTTTTCAAAACGCAATCCCAATTACTGGAAAAAAGGAAGAGCCCATTTTGATGAGATCGAAACCCTGTCTATTGTTGATACCAATGCCAGAACAAATGCATTAAAGACCGGCCAGATAAACTACATGGATCGTGTTGAACTTAAAACAGTCCATCTCATGAAAAAGATGCCGGGGGTAAATGTTACGGCAACAACGGGAACAGCCCACTACACCATCCCCATGCGATTGGATCAAAGTCCATACGGTGACAACAATGTGCGCATGGCATTAAAGCTTGCGGTTGACCGTGAAGAATTAGTGAAACAAATACTACGCGGTTATGGCGAACCCGGCAACGATCATCCCATTGCACCTGTAAATAAATATCATGCCAAAGACCTTGAGCAAAGAAAATATGATCCGGAAAAGGCCAAATTTTATATGAAAAAAGCAGGCATGCTGGACCATACCTTTAATCTGCATGCTGCAGATGCCGCATTTGCCGGAGCAGTGGACGCTGCCGTCCTCATGAAGGAACAGGCTAAAAAGGCAGGCATTAAAATCAATGTCGTCCGGGAGCCTGATGACGGATACTGGAGCAATGTCTGGATGAAAAAAGAGTGGTGCATGTGTTACTGGGGCGGACGTCCCATTGAAGATATGATGTTCTCAGTTGCATACTCAGACGGCGCCCCCTGGAACGATACACTATGGAAGAATGAACGTTTTAACGAACTGCTGATCAGTGCAAGAGCTGAGCTGGATACAGATAAACGCAGAAAGCTATACTGGGAAATGCAGGAAATATGCAGAAATGACGGCGGAACGGTTGTTCCCATGTACAACCAGATGGTTGAAGCCAGTTCAGCTAAGCTGGCCCATGGACCTATCTCAGGGCACATGGCTCTGGATGGCATGAGAAATGGCGAACGATCATTTCTATATTTAGAGCACCGATCTTGGATATTTTAAGTTTTGTCCTTCCAACCCCCTTGCTTTTTGTCCTCCTAATCCCTTAGCCTCCCAGCCTCATAGCCTCCAGGCTTTCAAGCCTGCTTGCCTCCCAGCTTTCTAGCCTTATCGCCTGTCTGCTGCCGCTTCTGCCAGGAGGCACAGAATCTCAAACATCATCTGGGCCGCGGCTCTGGCTGTGTTGGTGGTGGGATCATACTGCGGCGCGACCTCGACGACATCGCCGCCAACCAGATTCAGGCCCCGCAGACCCCGGATCAGGGCCTGGGCTTCACGCGTCGTCAAACCGCCAGTTTCAGGGGTTCCGGTGCCCGGTGCGTAGGCCGGGTCCAGGCCGTCCACATCAAACGATATATAGGTGGGACCGTCGCCCACTACCTCGCAGGTCTTTTGAATAACCTCTTTTACGCCTAACTCAACAAAGTCTTCGATGTGGATCACCGTCATGCCGGATTCATATGAAAATTTCCAAACCGGTTCAGACGGCCCACGGATACCAATCTGAATGGTTCGTTCGGGATCTAAAACCCCGTCCAGCACGGCATTGCGAAACGGCGCACCATGATAAAACTTTGAATTGGCCATCCACCCGTCGGTGTCACAATGGGCATCCACATGGACAAGCCCTACGGGTGCATCACGCCCCACCGCCTTGAGTATCGGATAGGTGATGGAATGATCACCACCGGCTGTCAGCGGCACAACACCTTTCTCAAGGACTTTATGATAGTACTTTTCGATGTCCCGAATGCCTTCATCCAGATTGTAGCGGTGATCAACCGGCACATCCCCGACATCCGCAATCCTGCACAAAGCAGAGGGGCTAATATTATTGTGGTGATTGAAAGATCCAAACATTGACACATTACGAATCGCCTTAGGACCCAGACGTGCACCGGCCCGGTTGTAAACTCCCAGATCAAAAGGCACGCCGATTAAAGCGATATCTATGCCTTCGAACTCCGACTGATGCGGCATATCCAGCAGGGTGGGTACACCGGCGTAAGGTACCCGATTGTCGATCTGATTTTCCGATTCAAGTGCCTTTTCATTTGAATATTTTTCACGTAGCTCAGCAAGCTTGGTTGCATCCATTGTTTAAACTCCCGCTTTTTTGTTAGCCACCCGCTCTCTTCGCTCGCTCGACCGACGCAGACGGGTTGGGTATAAGGTGCGACGGCTTTTCACCGGACCCGCACGCTTCAAATGATAAGGTCTCAATTTGAGGTGGTTCCGTGTAGATACATCTTGCCATGTATGGAATTGGTAATTATCTCAAAGAGAAAAACGATATTACCACGGTTTTTGCATTCTTTACAGAGTTTGAGGTTCATATTCAACAATTTTAACTCTCAAAAATCTTGTAAATATCCGATCATCTGCCTGATTGGGGGCATGTTGAGGATAAGATGGCGCCTCAAATAGCGAATAGGGAACATTCTAAATGTCACAATCAATTAATTACCGAAGTTACCCTTGTCACGGCGATACCAGCGGGCCAGTCGTTCAGGTGGGATACCTAAATAGTACGCGGCGATAATAATCTGGTTCAAAAACCAGGTCTTAAGAATCCCAAAATTCAGATATCGCCGAGGTGACGTGCGCACGCAATCGGGTAGAATGCTAATTTTGCGCTTTCGCCGCAGGCGCCGGATCAACTCGAAATCTTCCATAATCGGAATATCCGGAAATCCGCCGATTTCGTTAAATAAATCCCGGCAAACAAACAATGCCTGGTCACCGTAAGGCATCTGAAAGATGCGGGAGCGCCAGTTGGCAACCCGTTCAATAAATTGCAGGCCTTTAGCATCCGAGTCGATCCCCAGTGAAAAGGCCCCGGCGCAAAAACCGTTTTGGTCTACGGCCGCCATGACTTTTGCATCGAAATTATCCGGCAGGCGGGTATCGGCATGTAAAAACAAAAGCACATCTCCGACGGATTCAGCGGCACCGGCATTCATTTGCACGGCCTTTGATGCATTCGTTACCAACACCCTGGCGCCAAGCGACCTGGCCAGCTCAAGAGTATTGTCCCGGCTGCCGCCATCCACGACCACAATTTCCACCGCTTTGCTTTTTTGCAGATGGGTTATGGTTTCTTCTATCCTCTCTGCTTCGTTCAATGTCGGTATAATGATCGACAAACGCATTTTGCCAAGGGGTTCCGATGTCGGCTTTAAAGCGCGTTGCCAGACGGCCAGATCCTCCGGCCGATCCACATCATTTAGGGTATCGAGGAGGAGATAACTGAGTCTTAATTCTTCTGCGACAGCAAGGGTTTGGGATAAAACCCCGTCCGTGCCCCAGCGGATTTCGTTAAACAGTCGGGGGTTTGCCTGGATAAAAGTGGATTTGTGCATACCGATCAGATAATAACCGCCATCGCCGGCCGGACCGAAAACCAGATCCTGTTTCTTGAGTCCTTCAAAGGCCTTATGAATAATATCAGCGGTGATATCCGGAATATCGGAACCGATGATCACCACCGTATCATATCCAACTCCAAATCCGTCCTCAAACGCACGGCCCATCCGAAGGCCGATGTCTCCTTTGCCTTGAGGTGAATAATCAAATGCGGCTCCCAGCCATGCCGCCATGAGATTTTTATTGCCGCCATCGAAGCGGATCTCGAGTGGTGTGGGATGTAAAGCGGTAAATGCCGTTACTCTCGAGACGATATGGCGGGTCATTTGACGCTGGAGTTGGGCAGCACCCGCGGTCCCCAACTGCGGTATCATGCGGGTCTTGGTAGAACCGGGTTCCGGATAGCGGGTAAAGAGAATTAAACGTTTGCGAGACCCTTGCGGCATTGCTTTGATCCATTGACGCGACGACTTAGCCCCTCATCGGGGTTATGGTAACAATATGTTGTCAAGAAATGAAGGTTTCAGTGTTCAGCCCGCCCTGGCCTCCGGCTCGTAGCCTACGCCTCGGAGAGTGCGATATGATGGATTCTTATTTTTAACTGCAAGAGATCCCAATGATGTCTTATCATCCAGGTTCATACAAAGTTAGGTCTGGGCCAGGGGTTTCAGCAAGTAAGAAATTTCAAATAACAAAAGGCAAATACCAAACAAATCCCAATGCCCGAAATTCCAACTCCCAAACTTGATTTATTTAATGGATCTGAATTCTTAGAAATTGTCCCTCTTGGTCAGCGTACAATTTGCATGCATCTGACATCCGGCCCCTTATATATAACATTAAGTTTTTTCCACGATCAGACTGGACGCTCGCGGCCAGAATCGGCGCTCATATGAAACTGCATTGCCAATGACCGAAAATCCAAACCTGTTTCGGACATTGAATATTGAAGTTTTTGATTTATTTGAAATTTGGTGCTTGTCATTTGTTTTTTCCGGTTTGTCCGGCTGCAGAAACATAGCAGGTAAATGAGAAGTGGACAACTATAATAAACCAAGGTTGAGCCACAGCCGGCTGAATTGACAAGAATTCGCATAGTATTATATTTACTTTTGAAAGAATGCTTGAACATCCAACATTTTATTACA
>CAMYLH010000176.1 GCA_947259065.1 uncultured Desulfobacterales bacterium | reverse complement strand
GATTCGGTGATGGACGGGTGGCCCTGCGGGAAAAAGAATTCGGTATCTGGCAGTCTGTAACCTGGTTGCAATACCTGGAACGCGTGCGCAATTTTTCTCTGGGACTTATTTCCCTTGGCCTCAAATCCGGAGAGGCCCTTGGAATTATCTGCGGCAACCGGCCGGAATGGATTTATGCCGAGCTGGCCGCCCAGGCTGCCGGTGCGATTCCTTTCGGTATATTTCAAGACTCCATTCTCAGTGAAGTTGCCTATATCATTGATCATTCCGAAGCCACCATGATTGTGGCCGAAGACCAGGAACAGGTAGACAAAATCCTGGATTTAAAAGATCAATTACCCCATCTTAAAAAGATCATTTATACCGATTCCAAGGGATTGTGGGATTATGAAGAAACGGACCTTCTGGTTGATTTTGTCGACATCGACGGCCTGGGTCGACAATCCCATCAAGAAGAGCCGGAACGCTTTGATAAGAATATACAGGCCATCAATGAAGACGACCTGGCCATTATTTGCTATACATCCGGTACCACCGGTAATCCCAAAGGCACCCTGCTGACCCATAAAAACATCCTTACCATGGTAGCCTCCCTGCATAAGGCGGATCCCAAGTATCCGGACGACCAATTTCTTTCGTTTATTCCGCTGCCCTGGATAGTGGAACAGACCATGAGTGTCTTTTCCTCTCTGTATGCGGGGTATACGGTCAATTTCCCGGAAGAACCGGAATCGGCCATGGCAGATCTTTACGAAATTGCACCCAGTCTGGTGGTGGCATCCCCGCGCTTGTGGGAAGGCATCTCGCGTCAGGTTATGGTCAAGCATTTGGACGCCTCTTTTTTTAAAAAACTTATTTACGACCTCTGTCTGCCTATCGGTTATCACTGGGCGAATTTTAAATTTGAAAAAAAGAATCCCTCCTTGGGATGGAAGCTTCTTTACTGGATAGCATATGCCGCCATGTTCAGAGCCCTGCGCGATCGCTTGGGATTTACCCGGATTCGATCGGCCATGACAGGCGGCGCTGCTTTAGGCCCCGATGTTTTTCGTTTTTTTCATGCCCTGGGCGTCAACCTCAAACAAATTTACGGACAGACAGAGATTGCCGGGTATTCAACCATTCACCGCGACGGTGATATCAATTTTGATTCAGTAGGGATTCCGGTACCGGCAGCGGAAATATCGATTTTTGAGTCCGATGCAGAGGGCGTCGGAGAGATTTTATCCCGGGGGCCCGGTCTGTTTCTGGGATACCTGAAAAACCAGGAAGAATCTCAAGCTGCCATCATCGATGGATGGTTTCACACGGGTGATGCCGGCTATCTTACAGACGACGGCCATCTGGTGATCATCGATCGGGTCAAGGACCTGATGCATCTGAAAAGCGGGGCCAGGTTTTCACCGATGTTTATCGAAAACAAACTTAAATTTTGTCCTTACATAGTCGAAACCGTCGTTCTGGGACATGATCGGGATTATGTCGCGGCCATGATCTGCATCGACTACAAACATGTGGGCAAGTGGGCGGAGGATAACCGTATTATCTATACCACCTACTCGGACCTGGCGGGCAAGGAAGAAGTATATGATTTAATTGAGCGGGAAGTGGTTCGGGTGAATGCGACCTTACCGGAAAAAGCCTGCATCAAAAAGTTTCTTTTGCTTTACAAGGAATTGGATCCGGATGATGAGGAGCTGACCCGCACTAAAAAAATTCGCCGGAAATTTATCAACCAAAAATATGCCAAAGAAATTGCCGCCCTTTACAGCGATGTGGCAGAGCTGCCCATTGAGACGGTCATTCGCTATCAGGATGGCAAAACTGCTACATTGCGCACAAATCTCATTATGCGCACGATGAAACCCGAAGACACCTACCGGAATCTGCTGAAAAAGAAGGGTTTTTGGGCCCAGCTTAAAGGAGGGATCTGAGTGCAAAACGAATTTTTCTTTTTTATGCAGTTTCTCATAACGGGTCTGTCGATGGGATCTATCTACGCGCTGGTGGCACTCGGGTTTGTCCTGATATACAAATCCACATCGATCCTAAACCTGGCCCAGGGCGAATTTATGATGGTGGGTGCCTACATCTGCCTTTCGATGACGCTGGATTTTGGGCTGAATTTCTTTGCTTCTTTTCTGATCACGATGGTCTTTTCGGTGATTCTGGGACTTGCCGTTGAGCGGCTGGTGCTCAGGCCCCTAATCGGGGAGCCGATCATTTCCATCATCATGGTGACCCTGGGGTTGACCTATATTTTGCGCGGTTTGGTCATTATGCTGTGGGGAAATGATATCCGCCAGTTCAATATTTTTCCAGAAGAGCCCATTGATCTGTGGGGGGTCAAGATTACCTATCTTTACTTGTGGAGCATGGGCATATCATTGGTGTTGCTTTCCTTTTTCGCGGTTTTTTTTAAATATGCCCGTACCGGCATATTTATGCGGGCCGTGGCCGATCACCAGACAGCGGCTCAGAGCATGGGGATTTCGGTCAAACGGGTGTTTGCCATGAGCTGGTGTATTGCGGCGGTGGTATCATCAATCGGCGGCATCCTGATCGGCAATATCGGCGGCGTCGGGGTGGAACTCAGTCACTTGGGGTTAAAGGTTTTGCCGGCTGTCATATTCGGCGGGCTGGACAGTATCCTGGGGGCCATCATCGGCGGCCTGATCGTCGGCGTGCTCGAATTTCTCTCGGCCGGGTACTTAGACCCATATATTCCCGCCATCAACGAGGTCTTTCCGTTTATGGTAATGGTGCTGGTCTTGATGATCAAGCCTTACGGGCTGTTTGGCATTGAAGAGATCGAAAGAGTGTAGACCATTTGGGATTTTAGATTGCGGATTTGGGATTTGGGAATGGGGAAGGTGGAAAAAACTGAAGGTGGGAGGTTGGGAAGCTGGGAAGGTGAGAATAGAAGCGCATAGGGCAGATCGCACAGCGCATATCGTGTAATTGCAGGTTGATTAAGTTGATTGGGTAGATTCGTTGATTCAATGGATTTCACATGCTGAATCTACTTAATCGATCATCTTTATTTTGCGCATTGGATTGTCGAGCATCCAGTATCGAGTATCCAGTATCGAGTGCCGAATTTCGGCCACAAACAGTAATGTTGATTTGAACTCTTTTAAACCAGAAAATTACATGTGACGCCTGACTATGCCTGCTGGATTATATCACGAAAATTATCGTACGGATGAGCGCATCTTCCAAACCTGGTTTGTCAGGATCTGGTTAATCGCTTTTTTAGCCGGGTGTGCCCTGTTTCCGGTGTTTGCATCCGATTACATGGTATCCATAATGATCGATGTGGGCATTGCGATTATTGCCTGTCACGGGCTGAATCTTCTGACCGGATTCACCGGTCAAATATCGCTGGGTCATGCCGCTTTTATCGGGGTGGGTGCCTATACCAGTTCGATTCTCGTCGGGCAGGTAGGGCTGCCGTTCATCATTGCGCTTTTTTGTGCCGGCGCAATGTCAGCCTTGATCGGCATGATATTCGGTATCCCTTCACTCAGATTGCGTGGATTGTATCTGGCAATGGCCACCATCGCAGCCCAGTTTATCATTGAATTTACCATCCGACGCTGGGACAAATTAACCGGCGGAGTTGAAGGGATGTACGTAGAGCCCGGCAGCTTGGGTCCACTTCATTTCGATGATCGGATTCATCTGTACTATCTCACGTTCATTCTGGCAGTGACGGCTACATTGGTGATAAAAAATATCATACGCTCGCGATCCGGCCGTGCATTTGTCGCGATCCGGGACCGCTACCTGGCCGCTGAAGTTATCGGCGTGAACCTGTTTAAATACCGTCTGATGTCTTTTGCCGTAGCATCTTTTTTTGCCGGTGTGGCCGGTGCGTTAATGGCTCAAAATCTTGAGGTGATTACCCACGAATCCTTTACGATCGGTCAATCCGTCGATTATCTGGCCATGTGTATTATCGGCGGGTTGGGGCACATCGTCGGCGGTATTTTCGGGGTGGGTTTCTGGTTTATTCTTGAAAGAATCCTTGAAGTCGTTACCACCACATTAAATACAGCTTATCCCGATCATATTACCTGGTTTGTCTCCATCCGGGAGATTGTTTTTGGTCTGGTCATTATTTTATTTCTCATTTTCGAACCGGACGGTCTGGCAGCCCGCTGGCGCACGATTAGAGCGTACTGGAAGCTTTGGCCGTTTTCGTATTAGTTTTTTCCAATTGTTGGATAATAGAAATCATAAATCAGAAAGGAGAACGAATCATGAAAAAATGGACGATTTCAATTGCCATCCTGGCGATTACTGTGGCATTTTCCATGGGCCCCTTGTCGAATCATGCGGGTGCTGCCGATGTCATTAAATGGGGTGTCTTAATCGACCTTTCCGGGCCGACCTCGGATTGGGGCAAAAATCAGGTCAAGGGCCAGTTGGATGCCATGCGGTGGGTTAATGAAAACGGCGGCATCAACGGCAAGGAATTGAAGTTAATTGTGATCGACGACGGTTATAAAGTCCCGCGCGGTGTGGCCGGGTACAACCGCCTGGTAGACTCGGAAAAAGTGCTGGGGCTCTATATCCAGTCGACCGGTACCACGATGACCCTGATTAAAAAGATTGTCGCTGACGGGGTGGCCACCATAGCAGCCTCGTTTACATCGAAGTTCCAAAATCCCAAAAAGACACCCTTCAGCTTTTTTGTTTCTCCCTCCTACGGAACCATGGGACGAATTGCCCTCAAATGGGCCCGCATGTCCTGGAAAGATAACAGTCGCAACCCAAGGTGGTGTTACCTGTACCCGGATAATAAATACGGCCGGGATATCCTGGCGGTGGGCAAAGATTATGCCAATAAAATCGGTGTTGATGTGGGACCGGATCAGGTCATCAACTGGCCCACCAAGGATGCTACGGTTCAACTGACCAATATGACCCGCTATGATCCGGATTATGCCTACATTACCTCCACCGCAATGAACGGGGCTGTCATCCTTAAGAATGCCAAGGCTCTCGGCCTTAAGACCAAATTTATATCCAATATCCGGAATTTCGAGGAATCTTTGATAACCTTGAGCGGTGGCGCTGCCGAAGGGACGTACGGCGTGCATCCCATTGCGCCATATGGCGCAGATGTTCCCGGGATGAAAAAAGTAGTAGCGTCCCATGAGAAATGGCATCCGGGTGAAATGGGCACCAACGTTTACGTGGAGGGCTGGGTCAATATTCTTTCCGTCACCGAAGCATTGAAAACGGCGGATAAGGCCGGTGACCTGACACCTGGCGGAATCCGAAATGCTTTTGAAAAATTCCGGAACTTCAGTACAGGTGGACTGGCACCACCAATGACCTTTACTAAAACCGACCAGCATGGCCGCTAAAATGTATCAGATCCAGAACGGCAAAATAGTACCCGTCAGTGACTGGATTGAATTACCCAGAGATATGGAATATTTCGGCAAATAGGCTGAGGGCTGAGAATATTCTCATGATCTTGATAAGAAGTTAAAGTGCATCAGTCCAACAAGGAATGCTGGAATGTTGGAACAATGGAACGGTGAGTAAATTATCGGAAGGTGTTCATTTTATGGATTGAAATCCTTTCAGATCACTATTCCAACTATCCAACATTCCAATACTCCAAACCATAATTAGGCAACAATAAGGGATTCTGTTGTATCGCTTCCCTGAGAAGGTAAAGGTATGCTCGAACTGAACCTACCCAGACAATTCAATGCCGCCGAGTTCTTCGTCGATCGCAATCTTGCCGAAGGCCGGGGTGACAAGACGGCCATTCTGTTTGAGGACCAGGCAATCTCTTACAGCCGGCTGGCGGATAAGGTCAACCGAGTCGCCAATGCACTCACAGGTCTCGGGGTTGGTATGGAAGCCCGCGTGATGCTCCTGCTGCGGGACATCCCTGAAATGATCTATTCTTTTTACGGTGCCATCAAAGCGGGAGCTGTGCCGATTCCAACCAACATTTTAATGAAGGCGCCTGATTTTCTTTATATGCTAAACGACAGCCGGGCGCCGGTTTTAATCGTCGATACGGTTTTTCTGCCGGAAATAGAGAAGATCCTGGACCAGGCCGTATTTTTACAAAAGGTG
>CAMYLH010000175.1 GCA_947259065.1 uncultured Desulfobacterales bacterium | reverse complement strand
CGAAAAGGGATTTGTTGTCATTGCCTATGGCAAACTGGGTGGGCTGGAGCTCGGTTACGGGTCTGATCTTGATCTCGTTTTTCTACATGCCGGAACCGGCGAACAAACCCGGGGAAAAGAGAAAGGGATCGACAGCGCTCAATTTTTCAACCGCCTGGGCCAGCGCGTCATCCACATCCTCACCTCCCATACCCGAGCGGGCAAAGCTTATGAAATAGACATGCGCCTGAGGCCTAGTGGAAGCTCTGGAATTCTGGTCAGCCACATTGAAGCCTTTGGCAACTACCAGTTCGAAGACGCCTGGACCTGGGAGCATCAGGCATTGATCAGAGCAAGACCGATCTGTGGCGATGGTATATTAGCTAAAAAATTTGAAACCATCCGCAAACAGGTCCTTGCCCGTCCACGGGTTAAGGAAAAGTTAAGGGCCGAAGTCGTCGACATGCGCGAAAGAATGCGTAGTGAACTGATGAAACCGGAAAAAGGTATTTTTGATCTGAAGCAGAACATCGGCGCGATGGTGGACATCGAGTTCTTGGTACAGTATCTGGTACTGCTAAATTCCAACAAGTATGCCGGTCTTCTGAAATGGACGGACAATGTCCGCCTGATCCAATCCCTGATCGAAACCGGCGCAATGGACGAAATCACAGCGCATGTACTCAAACATGCCTATCTGATCTATCGTGCCGCCGCACATCAGCTCAGTCTCCAGGAAAAACCCGCCAAAGTCCCTATCGAAAAATTCCACCACCTGCAGAAGCGAGTGGCAGAAATCTGGCAGTCCTATTTTTAAAATAAAACATTACAAATTTGTAATTTTTTATTTCAAATTTAACCAAATTTGTAATTTTCTTCATCTTTATTCTTGTACGGATTATTCCCTTAATATATTGAAATAATTTATATTTATTTTATTTTAGAGCCTTCGGCACACATATTGCTCTATAGACAGGATTACCAATTTAACAGGGCGGGTTTACTGAGACACAAAATGAAAAATGTCCATCAACAGGCCTCCGGTCTGCTGCAGCAAAAAACTGAGGAACTCATTGCCCGTTTTTTGCAAGGTAAAGAACCTGATTTCTTGAGGCAGCATGCCCGGATTCTAGATGACTATTTTCGGCAGGCATTTGAGTCAAGCATGGTCGGCCCGCGCATGGATATCAGCAAAAACCCATATGCCATTATTGCTCTGGGTGGCTATGGTCGCGAAGAGCAGTGTATTCATTCCGATGTGGACCTCCTGTTTCTATTTAAAAAAAAGGTCCCGGCCCAGGCGCAAAAACTGATCCAGGAAATCGTCTATCCATTGTGGGATATTGGCCTAGATGTCGGTTACGCCACCCGATCTTTGAAGGAGTGCCTGGAGCTCGCATCCAACGATTTCGAGGTGTTTATCCCGATTCTGGATGCGCGCTTCATCTGCGGCTGGTCCCTTATTTACTCTGAACTCATGGAGCAACTGCGGCAAAAACTCATCCGTAAGAAATCCCGTACCATTATCGACTGGTTGGTTGAAAAAAATAAAATGCGGCATGCCCAATTCGGCGATTCGGCTTATCTGCTCGAACCCAACCTCAAAGAAGGTCAGGGTGGTTTGAGAGATTATCATACCATGCTGTGGATCGGCCAGATCGAATTTAACATAAAGCAGCCCAGAGACCTCGAATATCTGGGACTGCTCTCCCACCAAGAATACCAGGTATTGCGTCGCTCCCTCAGATTTATCTGGCATACGCGCAATCGTATTCATTATCTTAGCGGCCGAAAATGTGATCAGCTTAATTTTGAAAATCAGCTCAAGCTGGCGGATGTATTGAAATATAAAAAAATCAAGCATCAGCAGCCGGTCGAAAGATTTCTGGGTGAGCTTCACGGACGAATGGAATATTTGAAACAGCAGCACCTGATGTTTCTGCATGAACTGGGATTTGAAAAGAAACGCAAACGCAGAAGAAAATCAAAGAAAACGAGCGATGTGGCAGGCCTGGAAGTTATCAAATGGGGAATGCTTAATTTCGCTTCCCCTGAGAGGATAATGGAATCACCGGCTCTTTTGATGAAGATATTTGAAGAAAGCGCACGCCTAAAAATTCCTTTAAGCGCCGAAGCCAAAAGACTGGTCAGAGAATTTTCCTATCTCGTAGACGAAAAGTTTCAAAGTTCAAATCCTATCGTCAAATCTTTCGAGCGAATTCTGGTAGCTCCGGCGCCAACCTTCAACGTTTTAAATGAGATGCTGAACACCAGATTTCTGGTGCAGTTCATACCGGAATTCCGTAACATCGTTAACCGGATCCAGTATGATGAATATCATCTTTACCCGGTTGACAAGCATTTGCTGAGAGCCGTTCAAATAGTCAAAAAATTCGGCACCACCAGTGACAGCAGTTTGGAACCGTTGTGCGATATGATCTACGGCGAACTTAAAAATAAGAGGCTGCTTTTCTGGGCCGTGCTGCTCCATGATATCGGCAAAGGAGAATCCGAGGAGGACCATGCCAAAAAAGGTGGCGACATTATTAAAAAAATTCTGACCAGAGTGGGCATGAAATCCGAGGACCTGGAAACTGTCGTTTTTCTGGTCCGGGAACACCTTTTTCTGGTCAAGACAGCCACCCGAAGAGATATTAACGACGAAAAAACGGCGATTTTCTGCGCCAGAAGAATAAGAGATGTTAGCCGGTTGAAAATGCTTTATCTGCTGACAGTTGCCGATTCGATCGCAACGGGACCGATGGCCTGGAACGACTGGAAGGCAACCCTTTTGAGGGATTTTTTTCTCAAAGTGTTAAACGTGCTGGAAAAAGGCGAGCTGGCCACTGAGGAGGCCGTCGAAACCATCGAGCAGAAACGAAAAGACATCATCGATTCAGTGCATACGCAAAAAGCGCAAGAAGACATCGGCGCCCTGTACAAAGCCATGTCCCAGCGATACCGGCTCTATATGCCGACACCGGCCATACTGGAGCACATTAATCTGTACAATCAGCTGGGTCCTGCCGACTTTATATGGGATATTAAACGATCTGCCGACGCCAACACCCGATCGGTTACCCTCTGTGCCAAGGACCGACCGGGTCTTATATCTAGAATAGCCGGCGTATTTACCTTAAACAACATTGATATTCTTGATGTCCAGGTGTTCACCTGGCGCAATAACATCGCCCTGGATATCTTCAAGGTTAAACCCCCGCCGGATCAAATAAGGGAAGAAGAAAAATGGGATCGAACCGAAAAGAACCTCGCCGCTGCTTTATCCGGCGAATTAAACCTGGCAGCAGCGCTTCAAAAAAAAAGGACCGCTTTTCGCCAGTCCAGCCCCAGAAGGTATAAAAAGCCCCATCGCGTCGAGGTGGATAATACCAGTTCAAGTTTTTTTACGATCATCGAAGTCTTCACTTATGATTTCCCGGGCTTATTGTTCGGTATTGCAGATGCGCTGTTTCAAAGCGAACTCAACATCTGGGTCGCCAAAATTGCGACGAAAGCAGACCAGGTCGTCGATGTGTTTTATGTCTGGGATCTTAATGGAGATAAGGTAGATTCACCGGATCAAGTCGCTCTTATAAAAGCCGCCATACTGGAAAGACTTCCGCCGATGGAATGACGAACGATTGGAATGATAAATTACGAATGACTATTGACGAATTAAGGATTCCAATCTGATTAAGATCCTTTAATGATGAGTTTAACGAGAAAAAATAAAACGATAGAATTCACCAACCGACATTCGAAATGCCAAAAGGAGGAGATAGTTTGAATATGAAGTGTAAATGCGTATTGACAATAGCAATCCTGTGCATCTTTCCTTTTTCATCAGCGACGGCTTCGGAAGGTTTAAATACCGGAGATACTGCCTGGATAATTGTAGCAACCGCTCTGGTAATGATGATGACGCCAGCCGGCCTGGCTCTGTTTTATGGTGGCATGTCGCGCTATAAAAACCTGCTGAATACATTCGCCATGACCATTGTCGCCTATTGTCTGACTAGTGTTATCTGGATGATCTGGGGCTATAGTATCGCTTTCGGACCGGATCAAGCAGGCATTACCGGAAGTCTGGCAAATCTTTTTATGGCCGGTATCGGCGTAGACAGCCTGTCAGGCAGTATTCCAACATATGTATTTGCCCTATTCCAAATGACCTTTGCATGCATCACCGTTGCGCTGGTCCTGGGTTCGATTGTTGATCGCATGAAGTTTTCATCTTGGATTGTTTTTACAGTTCTATGGGTAACCTTCATTTATTGTCCAATTGCCCATTGGGTATGGGGTGGCGGCTGGATGGGCGCTATGGGGGCTCTCGATTTCGCCGGCGGAACGGTGGTGCATATAAATGCAGGTGTGGCAGGCCTAGTCCTGTCGCTGGTACTTGGCAAACGAATCGGTTATGGAAAAGAATCCATGTTCCCTTCCAGCATCGCACTTACTGCCTTGGGAGCAGCACTGTTGTGGTTTGGCTGGTTTGGCTTTAATGCCGGCAGCCAGTTGGCGGCGGACGGCGTGGCCGGTTCAGCCTTTCTGGTGACCAACACCTCGGCGGCTATGGGAGCCCTGGCCTGGATGTTTGCAGAATGGTTGATGGACAAAAAGCCCACCGTTTTGGGTTTGGCATCCGGAATCGTTGCCGGACTGGTGGCCATTACTCCAGCGGCCGGTTTTGTCAATATGCCGGCTTCTTTGCTTATCGGGCTCTGTGCCGGTTTGTTAGGTTTCTATAGTGTCGCAAAGCTCAAGCAAAAACTTGGCTATGATGATTCCCTGGATGCATTCGGTGTACATGGCATGTGCGGGGTTTGGGGTGCATTGGCCACAGGACTGTTTGCCAATCCGGCTATCAATGAAGCCGGTCGCGGATTATTTTATGGCAATCCGAAACAACTCTGGATTCAAATTATTTCCATTTTGGCAACGGCAATTTTTACGGCTGTGGGAACCCTTGTAGTCGTCTATGTCACACGATGGATAACCGGCGGCCTGAGAGTGGAAGAGGAAAATGAAATCATCGGACTCGATAATTCCATCCACGGAGAAAGGGCCTTCGAGATTACACTGTCATAGGGTTTAGATGCAGGAGCGGCTTAGGTTCAAAATCTAGGGTCGGCCAGCGTGTAGATCCTCCGTGATATCTAAGTGCATTCCACTAATTGAGAGCCCTGCGACAATATTACCGTTAAGTCGACACGCACTCCTCTCTGTGGAAAAGGGTTTAACATAAGTCGTTGACAGTAAAATTAAAATCGATAGAATTCCTTAAATAATCATTCTTCAATCTTAAATATTCAATAATTCTAAGGAGGATTTGTCATGAAAAAAATTGAAGCGGTCATTAAGCCCTTCAAGCTAGACGATGTAAAAGAGGCGCTGAACGAAATCGGCATCCGGGGAATGACGATTTCCGAGGTAAAGGGATACGGCCGGCAAAAGGGCCACAAGGAAATCTACCGCGGGGCCGAATACGTAGTGGATTTTATCCCTAAAATAAAAATCGA
>CAMYLH010000174.1 GCA_947259065.1 uncultured Desulfobacterales bacterium | reverse complement strand
ATATGGAAAGGTACGTAGCTTCTAAATTGAATGGATAATAAATATATCCAAAATTGGGGGCCTAAAAACGGCTCTTAATCTTATAAAGGATTGCTGCAAACCCACAGCTTCCGAATCCCCATATTGCCGAAAAATCAGACTATTTTCTTTTCCATAAATACACTCAATGGATCCTCCGTGTAATTCCCAAATGGAGCTATCTCAGAATATCCGAGCTTTTTATATAGAGCGATAGCTTCATGCTGTTGAATGCCGGTTTCAAGGCGCGCTGTAAAAATAGATTATTTTTTGAGTGGCGGGGCGCTTTTTCTATTGACCTGACCTTTAATGGGTGGCATCTTAATTTTGACAAAAAACATTTTACTCCGGCGCTGTGAAAAGCCGGAGGGTAAGCAACATTGGGGTTTCATCGAACAGAGACCGGCCCTTGAAAGCACTCAGAAACTATCACAGACTAATTGACCAGGTTGACAATGTCTGTCGCCGGATTCAGGAAGCCTATGCCGAGCAAATTGCCTGCGAAAAAGGATGCGCCGGCAACTGCTGCCGTATTCATCTTTCGGTTTTTCCAGTCGAAGCCATTTCTCTTGCCGTCGCCTTGAAAAAAATGCCGCAGGAAATGGTGCGTCACATACGACAGAAAGCCAGACAAGTTAATAGCTTTGGTCCCTGTCCGCTTCTTGAAGAAGGTGCCTGCCTCATGTATGCTTCGCGGCTGATTATTTGCCGAACCCATGGCTTGCCGATGCGTAATGAATACAGAGGCCACCGGTATATCGGATTCTGCCGGAAAAACTTTCGCAAGCTAGATCCCATCCCGGATAAGGCCGTCATTGACCTGGACTGCCTTAATAACAATCTTGCAGCCGTCAACCAGTTGTTTGTGAGCGAGTTTCCTGACCGTGTTGATTTGAGCCCTCGAATATCGATAGTTGAGGCACTGTTGCTTAACCTATAAGGACCCTATAAAATGAATAGTTTTTGTTCCTTGTTTACGCAATATTAGGGGTCATACTATCCGCTATGGCGAAATCGAAAGGGACAAGATCAAATCCCAAAACCATAAAACAGACAGACGAAAGGAGCCCATATGACCCTCGAAAGTATTCGCGCCGCTCTGGCCTGGTGCACAGTTTTCAACCTGGGATTGCTGATCGGGTGGTGGCTGCTTTTTGCCCTGGCACGCGACTGGATCTACCAGGTCCATGGAAAATGGTTTAATCTATCCAGGGAACGGTTTGACACTATTCACTACGCTGGCATGGCTTTGTTTAAAATCGGCATCCTACTGCTCAATTTGGTGCCTTACCTGTCTTTGCGCATCGTTGGCTGAGTCGGCACTATCTCTGGCGGCCCTGCCACGGTGCAGCGATAAGCGGAAATCTGAGAATAAGGGAGATAGTGTCTCATGTCGAAAGGCAATGATATCGTCGTATTTATCTCGTCCCGAAACTCGACGTGTGGAGAGTGCAAGCAAGAGCTTGGCCGTAGAGCCTGGATAACATTGGATCGCAAGAAAAACGCCCTCTGTCTGAACTGCGCGGATCTGGATCACCTGGTGTTTCTGCCCTCCGGCGATGCCGCGCTCACCCGCCGTTCCCGAAAGTACTCCGGGCTTTCGGCAGTCGTCGTGAAATGGTCGAGCGCCCGCAAGCGCTATGAACGACAAGGCCTGCTTGTCGAAAACGAAGCATTGGAGCTTGCAGAAAAAGAGTGTGCCACCGACGAGGAAGCCAGAAAACTCGCCCGTGCAAGGGCCGCAGCCCGCCGAGCTGAGCTGGACCAGGAATACATCCGCAGCTTTGCAAGTCGCGTTCGTGAAATTTACGCTTATTGTCCGACCGGACGAGAGAACCTGATCGCCGAACATGCCTGCCGTAAATACAGTGGCCGCGTGGGCAGGAGTGCCGCTGCTAAGGCACTGGATGAAGAGGCCGTGCGGCTTGCCGTGGCCGCGCATGTCCGGCATGCGGAAACGAATTATGATGAATTATTGCTCAAAGGCATCGAGCGGTGGGACGCCCGTGAAAAGGTGTATCCGAAAGTTTCTCGTACTCTCGACCGCTGGAAGTACGGCGAGTCGCAAGATTAAAGCTGCAACCAAAAGAAAACCCCGCTTATCATCCTATAAGCGGGGTTTTTAACTTTCGGCAGTTTGAAACCAGAGATCAGCTCTTGCATGTAGATCCGCAGCCGCCACCGGCTGACTGGTTTTGGGTCAGACGTTCGAGTTGTTTGTCATAAATTTTCACTTTTGACAACCCCCGCGCATTGTTAAACCAGACCAGATACCGTTGCTGTTTATCATAATCGCTGACTACATCCCTGAGAACTTGTTCTTCTATGTAGTAACGGAGAAGCACACGATTTTCGAATTTCTTCATGAAGTAATCAAATGGATAGCCGCTTTCCTCCAGGGACGCTTTAAGCTTTTCAGGGTCGATATTCTTTTGCATGACATAATTTTCGAACTCCTGTTCAAGTATTTTCGGATCAACCCGATAACTGACACGCTGGACTTCCTGCATCTGGATGCCTTCGTTGATCAGGCGAGCTATGACCTGCGCCTTTATACTGACCAACACTTTTTTCCCGCGCTCATCTGAAAAAACATTTTGCCCGTAAATACTTTTATATCGGTTTTTATCATAGGCCACCTCGGTGTCAAAATCAGCGCGTGAGATATCCCAGCCGCCGACAGAGGCAATGTAAAACTTGGCGCGTTGGGATGCAACAGCTGCTTCTTTTTTCAGCTGGTCGGCCGTCACGATCTGGCTGACTGTGGCAGGATAGCCGCTGGCGGTGATGGATGATGCAAAGCGATCGACCTCTTTGATTTTTCGACTATCATAATAAACCTCGGCAATACCGCCGGAAATATTGACAATGATGTCCTGGATGCCTTCATATCCGGCCAGACTTGATTTGATAGTGGAAATACACCCGGAACATGACATGCCCTCAACCTGAAGAACAACCTTGGCAGTGTTTGCGCTAACTTTGGCTGTTACAGGCGAATTGTCGCCCGCGCGGGCGATCTCCTGATTTCCGACCAACTGTTTATCAACCGTTTTTATTGTTGGTGTCGGGTAAGATTGTGCTGCCTCAATGTTTGTTTTTCTATCTTCACGCCGGTTATATGCGGTTGCAAATACTACCGCCACAATCAATGTCAGCAGCGGGGCAATAATGAGCATTTTGTTTGATGCGATCCATCTGATTATTTTCATTTCGTTAAATCTCCACTTCAAAAATAGGTGATAGGTGTAAACTGATAGGTTTCGCCTGTTCGGGCAAGGACCTTAATAACAGACACAAAATAACATTAATTCTGGATTATATTAAATCCTACTAAAATGATCAAGTTTAATTATCATTTTTGCTTTGTGAAGATAACAGTCTAATATCATATAGGATACTGTTTATAAAGATACCGGCAGGGCAGGCTGATTGAAAGGAAGAGTAATATGAAAGCTATTATATCGCGATGAGGCTCGGCCGGCGGAATAGAGCGATCTGTTCAACGCCTTGCACAACGATAACCTCTCAAATCTCTTTTCGATTAAAACAGCCCAACATTAACATCATTATTAAAAGAATAAAAAAGGAAAGATTTAGAAGGGGATGGAAAGGTCCCATATTATGAAATTCGCTTTTGCTGATGATAGCATCTGCATAGGCCTGCAACATAAAAACCTTGGGGTATAAAACCCTCCATAAGGCAGGCCCCCAATTGGTTGAGGAAGGGACAGCAGATCTTACGATGTCACTATTGATAATCTGATAACCACCATCGGAAATAAAACCGACGAACAAAATCCCCATGGTAAAAACCGCACTGATAAAATCCGGCATAAAAAGAGATAAAAAGCAGACGCATGCAATCACAAAAAGAAGGTTGATCGAACATATCAATGATGCCGTCAAGTATCCCGAAATGATAATTCCCGTTTTTACCCATACCGTTAAAAAGATCGTCAAGTGAAGTATAAACATGAAAACAAGGCAAAGTGCCCAGGTGCCGGTGACCCGGCCGAGGATATATTGCCATCTGCAAACAGATCTGGAAAGGAACAAAACGGTGCTTCCATCCTCATGATCCCGGCTGAATATCTTCATGGAAAGCATGGAAACCATCAGAAACATTCCGGCGGCAATTAGATGGAAAACAATTTTTGAAACATGCCAGGCAACCGTAGCGGCATCCACCATCTTCCCGTTAACAGTATATCCGCTGTCATAACATCCGCGGATCGTCAATATGAATAGAATAGAAAGACCCAGGAGAACATAAAAACTTTTATGCCGCATCTGGTCCCGCATGGTATAGATCGTAATTTTTATGACGTTATTCATTTTCATGCTCTATATATCGGACAAAAACATCTTCGAGCGTCTCGTGATCCTTGACGATTGCGGTAATGGTATCCTTGATAAGGATTTTCCCCTTGTACAGGATTGCTGCCGTTTCAGATGTTTTTTCCACCTCTGAGAGCAGATGGGAGTTTAAGATCACGGTCACACCCTGGCCACGGAGGTTTTCAAGAATTTTTCTGACATCGCGGATGCCGATCGGATCGAGCCCCGTGACGGGTTCATCCAGTATCAGCAACGTTGGCTGTCCCAGCAGAGCAGCCCCCAGACCGATGCGCTGTTTCATGCCTCTCGAGTATGTCGCGGATTTTTTTCTTTCCGGTCCTTTCATGGCAACGATCTCGAGCACCCTGTCAACTTCCTTTTCGGCGTCTTTTCCGGACAGTCCGATTAAAGAGGCATGCCGCGTCAGATATTCAAATCCGGAAAGATACGGCGGAATCATGTGCTGTTCGGCGATATATCCGATGTGTTTGCGGGATTCCGGATCGGATGCCGGCCGTCCATTAATTGTAATGCTGCCCGAGGAGGGTTTGATAAAATCGAGAAGCATCCGGACGATGGTCGTCTTGCCGGCACCGTTGGGTCCAAGCAATGCAAACGTCTCTCCCTTTTGAACCGTATATGAAACATTATCGACCGCGGCAAAGGCGCCAAATTTTTTTGTAACGGAATCAAGTATGATCATATCAATAAAAACAGAGTATTATCTATTCTTTGCCCTGTTATTTATGCAACTAAGGGGTAAAGTATTCCCGACGAAGGTAAGCATACCCGGCAAAACCCCACCAGCAGGCAACGACCAGAACCGTAGCGAGCAGCATAACCTTTATGATAAATCCAGTTTCCGGGATTCCAATGGTTATCCCGTATTTGCCCAACAACGTCACCAGGTAAATCTCCAGTGCCTTTCTGTCTAATACGTAAACCAGCCGATCCAGCGTATATAAACCGGTGGTGATAAAAACAAGTTTATATGCCCAGGGCCTGGCCCTGTATAAGCCAATACCCAGCGAGAAAAAAAGCAGGACATAGATCAGGTGGTAGGTTGCGGCGATCAGACCTCCTTGAATATTCCCAAACAAAGGTACGCGGGAATTGATCGAGAACAGTTCGAGCAGGGC
>CAMYLH010000173.1 GCA_947259065.1 uncultured Desulfobacterales bacterium | reverse complement strand
GACCTTGATGCCTTCCAGCGGCAAGTTCTTTTCTGCATGACTCATAATATTATTTTCCTCTCGCAAATTGCTTCGAAACGTAAAATAATTAAACCCATGGGACCGCTAATTCGGATAAACCGGAAAAATTGCCACAAAGGCCCGAAGGCACAAAGCAAACTTGTTTGCAATAATATATTTTTGTGCCTTCGTGTCTTGGTGGCGAAAATGTCTTGCCGCAAATTTCAAAAACATAATTACTAAGGTTTAGTATTATCTCAGCCGATAGTCACCGTATTTTTTAAGGTAATTGGCCAATCCACCCTCTTTGAGAATATCGATCATGGTCTGCGGCATTTTAGCGGCACGATATTGCGTGTTTCTTGTCCTATTTTTCAGCGTACCGGATTTCAAATCGATTTCCAGTTCATCGCCCGTAGCGATATCAAAGTCTTCTATTTCCAATACCGGCAAACCGATATTGACTGCATTGCGAAAAAATATGCGCGCAAAATATCTGGCCACCACGGCGGACACACCGGCAACTTTCAGTGCCAAAGCGGCCTGCTCGCGCGATGAGCCACAGCCGAAGTTATCTCCGGCAACCAGAATATCTCCCTTTTGTACTTTGGTTTTGAATTCAGGGTCGAGATCTTCGAGCACATGATCGGCAAAGGTCTGGAACTCAAGGGTTTTTGTATATTTGCCTGGAATGATGGCGTCCGTGTTAATATGGTTGCCGTAGACGTGGGCTTTTCCCTTTAGCGTGGTTTCGATCATGATACTTAATGTCAAAGATATTTTAGGGGATTGGTAATTCTGCCTTCCCTGGCAGAAGCGGCCACGGTGGCCGGTGACGCAAGATATATATCCGCATTGGGATTGCCCATACGTCCTTTGAAATTTCGGTTGCCGGCTGAGATAACAACTTCATTGTCGCCGGGGATGCCGCTGTGGGTGCCGACACACGGCCCGCATCCCGCTGGAATAAACGTGGCGCCGGCAGCGGTCAGAATTTCAGCGGTTCCGTCTCTGACGGCATCCAGGAAAACTTGCCTCGAGGCCGGACCGATCGAAAGTCTTGTATCCGGATGAATCCCGGTACCTTTTAGAATTCTGGCAGCCATGTGAAGATCTTCCAGCCTGCCGTTGACACAGGTCCCGATGAAGGCGTATTGAACCGGCCGGCCTTCCACCTCGCCGACCGGAACCACATTGTCGGGTGAATGGGGCAGGCTGACCATCGGCTCTATGGCAGCGGCATCGATGTTGATGGTGCGCCGATAGACGGCGTCCCGGTCCGGCAGAACCGGCGTAAATTCGTAAGGGAGTTTAAGCCCATCCGGAAGCACAAAACCGGTTTTGGCACCGGCTTCGGCCATCATATTGGCCATCGTGATCCGGCCGGAAAGAGACAGTCTGGAGATCGTTTCGCCGCTAAACTCCATGGCCTGATAGTTGGCGCCGGCGATACCCGTTTCCCGCAGTACCGTCAGAATCAGATCTTTACTCTGAAGCCCTTGAGGCATTTGTCCGTTTATTTCGATTTTGATGGTCGCGGGAACTTTAAGCCAGATCTTGCCGGTCAGCAGCACCGCTGCCAGGTCGGTGGAGCCGATGCCCGTTCCCAGGGCACCAACCGCGCCGTAGCTCGTGGAGTGCGAATCCCGGCAATGATCTGACCGGGCCGGACAATGTTCTTTTCGATCAGCAACTGATGGCAAATGCCGGCCCCGGTTTCAAAGATAACGCATTTCTGCTCACGGGCGAATTCACGCATCATGACGTGCAGGTTTGAGATGCGTTCGTTGGGCGCCGGGGCGGCATGGTCGATGACCAATATGCATCGTTTCGGGTCCCAGACTGTCTTGCCGTCCATGGATTGGAAGGCCTTGATGGCCAGCGGGGCTGTCGTGTCGGATGCCATTGCCGTGTCCACGCGGGCGATGACAAGCTCGCCCTCGGAGACGGCTTTGTCCGCATGGCTTGAGATTATTTTTTCAACGATGGTTTGACCCATGATTATTTTACCGCCAAACCCGGATCCGCCTTGTATGAAACTTCAGGTGGTTGAAGAGATGTGGAATGGTTTCGATTTTAATTTTTTTTTCAAAGATAAGAATCCATTCCCTTATTAAAACTCGAAATGCTCAATCCATATTTTAACTCAACGAACGACCTGAATGTCTTGGCGGTCGATCACCCGATGCATTTTACCTGAAAACTGTTTACTGAAATATTGCTCCAGCGAACGGCTTATGGCCGCGATTTTATCGATATCGATTCCGGTGTCGATTCCCATTTGTTCGGACATGAACACCATGTCTTCAGTTGAAATATTGCCGCTGGCGCCCTTTATGAACGGACAGCCGCCGGTGCCGCCAAAGGCAGTGTCAAAATGGGCGACCCCGATCTGCATGGCAGCCAGCGCATTTGCCAGGCCTTTGCCTTCCGTGTCGTGCAGGTGCAGAAATACGGGTTTGTCTTCCGAAAGCTCAATGACTTTACCAGATATCTCCTGAATGGAAATCGGGTTTGCCATGCCAGTGGAGTCCGCCAGGGCAACCTCGTCAATGCCGAGATCAAGCTGTTCCTTTATCATGTCGAATACAACATTCGGATCGATGCGCCCTTCAAACCGACAGCCAAATACACATTGCAGTCCACCGCGAATCACCAGCCCGTTTTCTTTGCCGGTTTTTATCATTTCCGCAATTCGTTGTCTGGCTTGCGGCAGCGATGCATTGGCGTTTTTACGGCTGTGGGTGTCGCTGGCGGAGATAGAGGCGGCCACGTGCCGGAGGCCGGCGTTGGCTGCACGTTCAAGACCCTTGGTATTCAATACCAATCCGCTGTAAAGAACATCTCTGCTCCAGTCCAGACCCTTGCAGATTTCTTCGGCATCGGCCATCTGGGGAACCAGTTTGGGGTGCACAAACGACGTCACCTGTATGCGTTTTATGCCGGCATCCGCAACCACTCCGATGATTTCAAGCTTTTTATCGGTCGGCATAAACGGTTTTTCAGTCTGCAGGCCATCACGCAGACCCTGCTCCTCAATCACAATTTTAGGGGGGTAAGAATTCATAATGACTGCCAATGTTGGTTGACACGGTAAACGAATCCAACTATTTTATTAAACTGCCGCAAAGAACGACGCTATTGAAAAAATATAATAAGGGACTGGATTAAACATTGCAATTGCAAATCGACTGTGGCATACCCTAGTCATCCTAAATGTATTGTTGTTATAACTTTTAGACCGATTCGTGTCAACTAATTTTTTTAATCGCTAATTATGTCAAAGGAGGAGACAGCAAATGCCTGAAGTTAGAACCCTTGTGCGGGCCGGACAGGTGGTCCCCGCCCACGATACGGCAGTAATCCTCGACGGCGCCGTCGCAGTGGCGGGTGGGAAGATCGAAGCCGTTGGCAGCTTTGAAGAGCTGTCGGCCAAATACCCGAATGCAGACGTTATCGGGGGGGACGATTTTCTGCTAATCCCCGGCTTGATTAACGGCCACGGCCATGGCAGAGGGCTGACGGATTTTCAACGGGGCGCCCTGGACAACACCCTGGAGTCCTGGCTGTTCGATACCCGCAAATATGTGCCCGTATCAACCTACGATGACCTGGCACTTTCCGCCATACGACTGCTAAAATGCGGCGTAACCACCACCATGCACAATCATTTGCTGAAAAATCCGGCTGAATTTGAGCAGGAATTTGATGAAGGTTTGCAGGCCTATCGGGACAGTGGCATTCGGGTACAGTTCAACCCCGGTGTCCGTAACGATAACCCGTTTGTCTATGGAGACAATGCGGCCTTTTTAGATGATCTGCCTGCGGAGCTTCGCCAGGTGCTGACCGCACCGCCGCCGCCGGGCTCTCTGACCGCAGATAATTTTGTCGATGCGGTCAACAAGCTGCATGCGCAGCACAACACGGATATGACCCGCATCGGTTTCGGCCCTCTGGCCCCTCAATGGTGCACCGATGAACTGTTGCTGGAGATACGCAACGCCGCCCAAAGCTTAAACGTGCCGGTTCACGTTCATGCCGTCCAATCGATTTTTCAGAAAGTTTATGGTTTGGAATTCCTCGGCAAAACGCTGGTGCGTCACATGCACGATATTGGATTTCTCGGCAAAGGCGTTGTCATCGGGCATTGTGTCTGGCCGACGGAAGATGATATCGAACTGCTTGCCAGGACCGGTGCGGCGGTTACCCATCATCCGTCGTGTAATCTTCGCGTTCGAAACGGCATCTCGCCGGCATTTCAGATGCTGCAGGCAGGCGTGCTGGTCGGGTTGGGACTGGACGGCAAATCCATCAATGACGATGATGACATGATTCAGGAGATGAAGATCTGCTATCTCCTTCACCGGCTGCCGTCTCTGGAGCTGGATTCTCCTCACATGACGGCGCGCCAGGTTTTGCGGATGACAACTGAAAACAATGCCAATCTGCGCACGATCCCATCGACACGCTGCTTTACCGTGGTGCGGGCAAATTTGTCGATACGGTGCTGGTCAACGGCCGTGTTGTCGTGCAAGCGGGCAGGGTATTGACGATCGATGAAGAAGCCGTCGGCCGGCGACTGGCGGAGGCGGCTTCGTGTCCAAGATCCGCCAAAGAAGAGGCCATCATCAAGGCGATGGACACCTTGAAAGCCCGCGTAACAGCCTACTATGAAGGTTGGACCCGAAAAGTGGATGTTGATCCGTATTTTATGATCAACTCTCGAACCGACGGCTTAAAGATTTAATAATGAGAATACAAATCACGCTCACCGTAGCAGAGGCCAAAAGAGTCATCGCCAAAGGCATTGCTTGTCTTCCGGTAGTCAAAGCTGCCCTTGAGACCGGCAACATCTTCCTAAAAGGGGGGACAACAGTTTCTGCCGTTTGTGAAGAACTGGCGGGCAAACCCATGAACATACTGGGTCGAGTCAGCCCCCGGGGTACGGTGACAGCCAGATCAAATCCCGGTAAATTTCACTGCGCCCTGATTAAGCTGGGAAAAGTGGTTGATGCCGACGATGCACTGGATTTAACAGTTCAACAACTGGGCAGGGCGGATGTCGTCATTATCGGCGCCAATGCCATCGATTCAGACGGCAATGCTGCCATGATGTATGGTGCGCCTTTGGGAGGTCCGCCAGGCAGGATCATTTCCGGTTTGATGTCCGAGTGCCGCCACGTGATTATCGCCGCCGGACTTGAAAAACTCATTCCCGGCTCGTTGTTGGACATTATTCAAAAAACAAGCCGCAAAAGTGTCGACCTATCCATGGGCATGTCGGTGGGGCTGACACCGGTGGTCGGTCGCATCATTACAGAAGTGGAGTCCATTTCAGCGCTGGCCAATGTGGATTGCTTCGTTATCGGCAAGGGCGGCGTATCGGGAGCGGAAGGCTCGACCACCCTGGTGATAGACGGTCCCCGGGCGCATGTTATGCGGATCAACAGGCTGATAGAGAGCATCAAAGGTTCAACCGTCAGTGGAATCCCGGAAACGCTGGCGGATTGTGAGGCGCCATGTCCGAGTTGTGCAAAACATCTCGCCTGCACTTACAAGAAGGCGCTAAAAAATGACAAAGGAGGAGATCATGGCTGACGGCAAGGAATTCGATTTTCTGATTAAAAACGTGCGCCTGGTCCGACCGAAAATCGATTTTTTAGAGGATGCCGATATCGCCGTCAAAGACGGCAAGATACATCGCATCGGGGTCAACCTCAATGCGGATGCTGCATTCGAAGTATATGACGGCAATGGCAGGTTGGCATTTCCCGGTGTCGTGGATGCCCATATGCACACCGGGATCTATTCCCCACTGCAGGAAGATGCGATTACCGAGAGCCGTGCCGCCTGCATGGGCGGTGTGACCACCAGCCTCAACTATATCAGAACCGGTGCCTATTACCTGAACCGGAGCGGGCCCTATCGCAGCTTCTTTCCCAAGGTGCTGGAACTGTCCGAAGGAGGTTTCCATGTGGACTATGCCTATCACCTGGCACCGATGAACCGACAGCACATCGAGGAAATTGAAGATCTCATCAATGAATTCGGCGTCGTATCGTTTAAGATCTTCATGTTCTACGGCAGTCACGGGTTGCATGGCCGTTCTTCCAACCAGAACGAGTTTCTCATGATCGGCGAAGATGAGCGCTATGACTTCGCTCATTTCGAATTCGTCATGCGCGCGATCAAGCGGGCGATGCAGAAATATCCCGCCAAAGCAAACCAGATCAGCTTGAGCCTGCACTGCGAGACTGCTGACATCATGGCAGCCTACACCAAGATGGTGGAGGAGGAGGGCAGGCTGCATGGGTTGCCGGCTTACCACGCGGCCAGACCTCCGCACTCCGAAGGGCTGGCAATTTTCATCGCGGCCTATCTGGCCAACGAAACCGATTTGCCGAATATCAACCTGCTGCATTTGTCCTCGCGCAAAGCGGTGACGGCTGCCCTCCAGATGGCGCAAGTGTTTCCGCACATTGATTTTCGCCGCGAAGTAACCATTGGGCACCTGATGCTGGACATCGAAACTCCAGCCGGAAATTACGCCAAGGTTAATCCACCGATCCGGCCGCGAGAGGATGTGGAGTTTCTCTGGGAGATGCTGCTGGATGGCAAATTGGACTGGGTTTGCAGTGACCATGCCTGCTGCAGACACGAGCTCAAGATAGATACGCATGAACCCCACAATATCTGGTTGGCCAAGTCGGGTTTCGGCGGCACTGAATACCTCCTTTCCGCCCTGGTCAGCGAGGGGCAGAAGCGGGGATTGTCCTACAACCGGATGGCCGAACTCACAAGTTTCAACCCGGCCCGCCGGTTCGGAATAAACGGCAAAGGCGATCTGATCGAAGGGTTGGATGCGGATATCGCATTGGTCGATCCCGACGAGACATGGACCGTACACTCGGAGGAATCAGAGTCCCGGCAAGGTTACACGCCTTTCGAAGGGTTGGAGCTGGGTGCCCGCGTCAAGACCACTTTCCTTCGGGGCCGGCGGATCTATGACTATGGGGAGGTCATCGGTGAGCCCACCGGCAAGTTTCTACGACGACCGTACTGATCCTCATTGCGGTGAAAATTACTAATTTTGGAATGAGTTTGACATCAAATAAAGAAATTTGATACTGAGAAACCAACTATTCACATTGAAACCAACGGTAAACCCTTTGGAGATTGCCATGGTTGAATTAGAAAACCCCATTTCTTGCTGAGATTTGGGGTTTTTATATTTGAATATTGATGAAACAGGCAAATTGTTTTGATTGAATCTATTGGCAGTCGAGCTGTGCACGTTATTAAAAGGAGGAAAAAAATGAAAATATTTAATTTGAGTTGTAGTAAAAAAATATTTTGTATTCTTACTTTCTTTCTTTTTGCATTCTTGACTGAATATGCAGTTTGCGAACAACCAAAAATACGGAAATACTGGCCAATCAGCGGTTGGAAGACTTCTACCCCTGAGCAGCAGGGTATGGATTCAGCTAAGCTAATGATAGCGGACGAATTTATCCGAAATAGACTTCCCGATGCTTTTAGTTTGCTGGTTGTTAAGAACGGCTATTTAGTTTTTGAGAAATACTACTCTTGGGGAAGTCCTGAAAAATATGCTGTCGTTCACTCCGTTACCAAAAGTGTTACCTCAGCCCTAATTGGTATAGCACTGGACAAAGGTTATCTTAACAGTGTAGATCAAAAACTAACCGAATTTTTTCATGAATATATCACAGACGACCTTGATCCGAGGAAAAAAAAGATCAGTCTTAGACACCTTTTGACAATGAGCGCAGGTTTTAGGTGGAACGATTGGGGTCCCAGTATGCGGTTCTGGTATACTTCGTCGAACTGGGCAAAATTCACGATTCAACTTCCGCAGGAAAAAAATCCGGGAGATGTATTTAATTACAATTCATCAGCATCACATCTTCTGTCCATAATTCTGTCAAAGTCGACTAAAACCAGCACATTGGATTTTGCAAAGAGAAACCTTTTTGAACCGTTAGGGATACAATCAGCCTATTGGCATCAAGACCCACAAGAATACTATATTGGCGGTTTCGGTTTGGGCCTCTCAGCACGAGATTTAGCAAAAATCGGTTTCCTGTACTTGAATAATGGATATTGGAACGATCAATCTATTGTCTCTGAATATTGGGTGAAAGAATCTACCCGGCAACGGATGTTTGCCCATGAAATGTATGGGCCCACTTACTATGGCTATCAATGGTGGATAAAAGAAGTAGATGGTTGTTTCAGTTATAGGGCATGGGGGAGAAGAGGGCAATTTATCGTGGTAATTCCCAAACTTGACATGGTTATTGTAGTTACATCGGAAACAGCGCAGCCACATCCACCTACTTCGATACATTATAGTCCTTTGTTTGATTTAGTTGCTGACGCTGTTAAAAGAGACCGGCCACCGAAAAAACCACTCAAAGCTATAGAATTACCCGATGATGTAAAAACCTTCATAATTGACTTTAATCAGGCATGGTTAGATAAAAATTTTTCAAAACTCTCCGATTGCATATCAGATAATTTTCTTAGCAGCGGTGTGACCAAAAACCGTATTCTCCAGTTCTTCAAAATAAGTGCTTCATATGTTTCGGAATCCAAAATAATCCTCACCGGATTTGAACGTCAAGGAAACGTTGCTAGAATTGAAGGGGTAAGGAAAGATAAATATTTTGAAATTTCTGTACCGCCAGGCTCTCTGATGATCAAAGAAAATGACCAATGGAAATGGTATGGAAACCAAATGCCAAAATAGCCAATCATCGTATTCGTGAGATGCAGATACCTCCAACAAAGCTGGAATTTTGAAAGCCAAAAAATCTTGTGATATCATTCATGATGCCATCCAGATCATCCTCCTCGTGATATTGAACCGAATCTTAAATTTTATCAAGGTTACAAAAATTCTGCAAAGTTTTGAGATCGTCATTATCCTCAAGTTCCATCCAAAAATGCCGATATTAAATATGATGGGTTAAACGATTTTTTAAAGGGGCTATCATGATTAGTGAAATAAGTAACGTGTCTCAAGAGCAGGTGATAACATCAACTAATAACGTATTCGATAAATCCGGTGCCAATACTAAGACAAAAAAATCAGATCAAAAAGTAGAGGAAACAACAACCAGAAATGTCATCGAAAATGGCATACTAATAGTAGAACAATATGACAGGCACGGCAAATTAATACGAAAGACACCGCCAGGTTTTCTACCGCTGAGTGAAAAGGGTTAACTGGAAAAGGCACAAATTATAAATCAGAACGAATCAATGCTTAAATCAAATCCACACCCCTTCTCCCTGATTCTCCAAAATCTACCCCAAACACCCTTTCCAACTCCAAACGGCGCAGCTTCTCATCGTCTCTTAGCATCTCACATTCACAAATCAGTTTACGTCCAAGTCGCTCAAATATGATATCCCTGGCCACAAAGAAATCATAACCGGTTCCCTCACAATAATTCCAGAGCATCCGGAAAGGTTTCCAATTGGGATTTCTCCGATCATGGGGTTCTCCGCAGGTATATGTTCTGTAACTGTAATTGTGACCAATGTGCTTGATCTGTTTGAGATTTGCTTTGAGAAGCTTGACATATCCCTCAATTAGTCAATAACTTGTCAAGCGACAACTATTCTTCTACTAAATTCACAATATCATATGTTTTAGTAGTTTGGTTGGAAAGTATTGCTGAATAAAAAAACCGGTGCAACGCAAAAGGTGAATTGCTCCGGTCTTTTATTGTTTTAAGTTCATTATTTTGCTGTTCTTCACTCCTGCAATTGGTCAAGAAATTGATCTACGGAGAGAGTCTGCCCTATCAAAGGGAAAATTTTTCCTTCAGAATGATTTTGCTCTTCCGTTGACGTGGCAGCAGTCGCATCCTTCATTATGGTGACGCCATATCCTTTGTCATAAGCTGTGCGAGCGGTACTTTCAACACAAAAATTTGTCAAAGGCAGCAGTCGCATCCTTCATTATGGTGACGCCATATCCTTTGTCATAAGCTGTGCGAGCGGTACTTTCAACACAAAAATTTGTCAAAAACCCGCCGATTACTACATTCTTAATTTTACCTTCTTTTAATAGATTTTCCAGATTCGTATTATTGAAACCACATAATGTGCATTTACCGCCAACAACCTTGTCACCTTCCTTCGGTTTTAATTCATCGATAATCTCAGCTCCCCAGGTTCCTTCGCGAAAGGCATCCCCGTCGGCCACCGCTTTAACTATTCCTTTCATTTGATGATCTTCGAAATATTTTTCATTAAATACAAATGGTGAATGGATGATCGTAGCTCCTTTTTTACGAGCTCCTTCTGCCAGTTTCATGGCGTTTGGAATTGTATTCTGCCGTGCAATTTCCCCCTTTACGCCGTCATGCAGTTTGCCGCCTTCTTTGCAAAAATCGTTTTGAAATTCTATTAAAACCACCGCTGTTTCTTTTGCCTTCATTTTGTTGCCTCCTTTCAATTGGTTGCAATTAATAAAAGAGCTTATTGTGAAATGATACTACAAATAAAGATGAATCCTTTCAAATGAAGTAAAGGGGAATGACATTTTTGTCAAGGACAACTTAGAATTCAGTGATTTATAGCACTTGGGAATCAATAATTTGGAAAAATGCTGCAGTTTTGTTTTCTAAAAAAAAGGGCTATTTGGGATACTCGGTCATCTCGAATGTCAATACCACTGATCCGAGAGCCGGTAATGTGAACTGTTTTTAATCCTATCAATCGTAGCAAGATCCGCACTGAATGGATTAATCGGCAACAGTGTTTCTTCAATTATGTGAGTTTCATAAAAAGGCGTCTGCTGAAGTTTCATAGTATATGCCGCCACCATGAGGGCTTCCAGATTGATCGAATCCTGAATATTATACGCCAATAACGTTTCAAGAGTATTCTGGTCTCCGGTTCGTTGATATTCATCCCACAACAACACAGCAAAGAATCCATCAATATCACTCAAATTACCCCTGTCCATCCCAAGCTGTCTTTCGCATCCCTTTAATCCACCCCTGAAACCGAGACTATAAAGTATGTAACGCAAATCTATTTGGGCATGGTCAAGTCGGATATTGAAATAATTCTCAATAAATGGAACATCAAAACACTTCCCGTTGTAGCTAACGATCACTTTGTATTTGTGAATGTCCTCTATGAAATCATCCAAGTTTTGTCCATGGAAAATGCATCCCAATCACTGAGACCCCCGCTTCCCAAAGCTTTTGTTCGGTTATAGCTCCGATGCTTTGAATGTGTATGAATGTGTTTTGAA
>CAMYLH010000172.1 GCA_947259065.1 uncultured Desulfobacterales bacterium | reverse complement strand
CGCTTCATATTCCACGGTTAGCTCAGCCATGGCTTTACGGATTTTATCAGATTCGGCCTGATCGAGGATTTTTTTGAGGCGGTCGACCGTCAGCGGTTCATCGGCCACAAATAATAAGCTTTCGATGATGTATTTAATATCTTCCATTAAGAGAAATGCCTAAAATGCGCTAAAATGTCCAAAATGCCTAAAATTGCGGATGTTAATCATTTTTATTAAATTGGTAGAATTCCTAAATATAGATCATTCGAATGATTCCGGTCTTCACATTTTGGATAATTCGAATCAGTGTCAGTTTGACCATTTCCAGAATGGCCAGGAAAGTGATGATAACCTCATGTTTGTCGGGATTATCGGAAAACAACTCCAAGAACGTAATCGACGCTTTGGCCTCCAGAATTTCAATGATTTGAGAAATTTTGTCCTTGACCGAAATTTCATCGGCGGTCAGTTCGACGCGTTGACCGTCCGGAATTCTTTCGAGTATCTTCTGAAAGGCATCAATCAGTTCAAATAAACCAATTTTAATGAACTCATCATCCGAATTCGTCGAAAACTCTTCACGGCTTGGATTTCTGATAAATGTTTTTTCGCCCAGCAGGTTTCGCTCTATCAGCTGGTCGGCAGCCGACTTCATTTGCAGGTATTCCAGTAAGGGCCGGGTGATCTCTTGTATTGGATCCTCATCTCCCTCTTCGCCGTCATGGGTGGGCAGCAGCATCCTTGATTTTATCTGGGTAAGGGTGGAGGCCATCAGCAGAAAATCACCGGCATAATCTATGTTCATGGCCTTCATAAATTCGAGGTACTGAAGATACTGATCGGTGATTAAGGCGATCGGTATATCATAGATATCCAAATCATTTTTTCTGATCAAATGAATCAGCAGGTCCATGGGACCTTCGAAAATTTCTTCCAGCCGGACTTGGTATGGTTTCTCCATCATATTTTTATCGCCGCTCTAACCTCCTCCATGGTCTCTTGGGCTGCTCGGCGAGCCCTGTTGCTGCCCTCGGTCATGATGTCATCCACCAGGTCAGGCTGGGACTCATAATAGGCGCGCTTTTCCCGAATGGGTTCAAGGGCGGTGATGAGACCCTGGGCCATTTTTTGTTTGCACTCGACGCATCCGATTCCGGCCGTGCGGCACTGTTCGTCGATTTCTTTCACCATTTGTGGATCCGTGTAGAGTTTGTGGAAATCGAAAACGTTGCAAACATCGGGGTTACCGGGATCACTGCGCCTCATCCGCTGGGGATCGGTAATCATGCGGGATACCTTCGCACTTATTTCTTTTGGGCTGTCTGATAAAAAGATGGCATTGTTATAACTTTTGCTCATTTTACGGCGGTCGATACCCAATATCTTCGGCGTTTCAGTTAAAATGGTTGCAGGTTCCGGAAATACGTTGCCATAAAAATGGTTAAAGCGCCGCGCGATTTCCCGCGTGATTTCCACATGGGGGGCCTGATCTACGCCGACGGGGACACCATAAGGCTTATATATGATTATATCGGCAGCCTGCAGTACCGGATAGCCCAGGAAACCAAAGGTGGACAAATCCTTATTTGTCAGTTCGCCGATCTGTTCCTTATAGGTCGGGTTGCGCTCCAGCCAGGGTACCGGCGTGATCATGGTCAGCAGTAAAAAAAACTCTGCATGTTCCTTGACTTGGGACTGGACAAACAGCGTGCTCTTCTCCGGTGTAAGTCCGGCGCTGAGCCAGTCTATCATTATCTCTTTTCTATTGTTTATAATGGGTTCCGTATTGTCGTAGTCGCTTGTCAATGCATGCCAGTCCGCAATGAAAAAAAAGCATTCATAGTCGTCCTGCATCTTGACCCAGTTCGCTAGCGCGCCCAGCAGATTACCCAGGTGAAGCGGTCCGGTTGGTCGCATACCACTTAAAATTCGTTTTTTTTGACTCATGAAATTATGCCTATCCTCGCAGCATTGGGTGAAATTTGCGGTAAACCAGTTGAGCCTGTATTTTTCAGAAACCGGTCTGCCGAATAAAAAGTTGTCTATACCAAATCCTTCATCACTTGGAAACTAAAATCGCGGTCGCTTGGACAGCTCCGCTAGGTGGGTGAATGGGTTTCAATATAGTGGCGGGCAAATTCACTTTCATCCTTTTTGGTTTTGAGTTTTCCATCCAGTTTGGCATCCAGCACAGCCGCCAGGATTTGCCGATAAATCGGACCGGGTTTTATCTTCATTTTTTTCAGATCCCTGCCTTTTAACGATATGGCGGTGCGTCGCAGGTTGGTGAAAAAATGGGATATGGATTTTTTAACTGCCTTTTGTTTGGTCGTCGCCATCATATAGAGAATCAACTCGATCCTGAAACCGCTAAGCTTACGATAAAGCCGGCTGTCGGCTACCGGCAGATTACGTTCGAGCCAAGTGCCACATCTGTCGGCCTCGAAACGCTCATGGCAAAAAATTTTGACATATTCAGGGGCCAGCTCAAAACGGCGGCAGATTTCCTCGGAGCGTTTGGCGTCGCATTGATTGATCAGGAACAGAAAATAAACGGTCCATTTTTTATAAGACTCGTCCAAAAAAAGCAAATCGTGCCAGGACAGGACCTCTTTGACCGAATTGAGCAGTGAAATGAAATTATTGTCTAAGATTATGGAGGGGTGGATCACTTTTAGCAGATCAAAATCATTGAGTCGCATGATGGCAGCCACAGGATTTTTTTCTTCCATGATAAGTCGCAATTCCGTAAATACGCGTTTGCCGCTCAGTTCTCTGAAAAAGTCCATGGTGACGGCATTGGAAATCAAACCGGCCGTTAATTTGCCAATGGTGAACTCAAACCGCTGTTCAAAGCGTATCGCGCGGAATACCCTGGTGGGATCCTCCACAAAACTCAAGTTGTGCAAAATTCGTATGATTTTTTCTTTGATATCTTTACGGGCAGTAAAAAAATCGATTAACGTGCCGAATTTTTCCGAGTTTAATTGAATTGCCAGGGTGTTGATGGTGAAATCTCTGCGATACAGATCGAGTTTGATCGAACTCATTTCCACCACCGGCAGGGCCGCTGGAAACTTGTAGTATTCCATTCTGGCCGACGCCACATCAATTTCAAATCCATCCGGAAAGATAATAACGGCGGTACCGAATTTTTCATGGGTATGAATCCTGGCGCCCACCAATTTTGCATATTTTCTGGCAAAGGCGATTCCCTCGCCTTCGATGACGATATCAAGATCTTCATTTTTGCGGTATAAAAACAGGTCCCTGACAAATCCGCCAACGACAAAGGCCCCACATCCGATGTCATCTGCTACCTCACCGAGTTGCTGTAATCTGCTAATCAGGTTCGCGGAGAGTCTCTCTTTCATAAACCGGACAACATTGCGGGTGCGGGCATGGGCCGATCCTTTCAAGGGATCAGGTGATATTTCCGATTTTGGTTCAGATTGCCCCACCAGGATATTTAAAAGATCGGTGCGGGTGATGACACCCATGATGGTTGCGTTTTGCATAACCGGTAAAATACGCTGTTTGTTATCGATAATTTTTTCCTGTATTTCCAGAAGATCGGCATGCAACCCCACAATGCCCACCTCCGTGGTCATGTAATCCCTGACCGGAACCTGATCCAGCTTGTGGTAAAGTGCTTTCTCGATTACCTGACGTGTGATGTAGCCCCTGAACTCCTCGGTGGCGTTCACCTTTTCCGTGACTAGCAGGGCATTTAGATTATAGCGCGTGATGATGTTTTGTGCTTTTTTACACGTAACATTGGCACTGATGGTGATGGCCGGGGAGGACATCAAATCCTTTGCCTGGCGGCGTGCTTTGATTTTATTGTAGAGGATATGAATCAGCCTGGATTCGGTTTGGGCCAGCGTTTCCCCCTTAATGGATGCGGCGGCGGCATAGGGATGTCCACCGCCGCCGATGTCTGCCAGAATGTCAGCCACATCTACTTCGTTAATCCTGCTGCGTGCCACGACGTAAATTTTATTTTCCATTCGTGCAATGGCAAAAATGGCGTCGATATTTTCCATTTTGACCATTTTTTGAACTAGAAAGGCAAAGTCCGGCATGTATTTTTCCATGGTTACACTGGTGACGACAATTTCGATGCCGCTGATGTAATAACGGGTGACAGCTTGAATCATATCATTCAGGAGCACGACTTGTTCCGGGCTCAGTTCCCTGGCAATTAAATCAGAAACAACGTTTAAATTGGCCCCCTTGGATAACAGAAACGCGGCGGCTAAGAAATCTCTTTCGGTGGTGGACGAATAGGTAAATGAACCGGTGTCCTCAAATAGTCCCAGGCACATAATGGTGGCTTCATCCGGTGAAATATGAACTTTTTTTTCTTTAATGATTTCCGTTAGAATCGTTACATTTGCTCCGGTTTTCCCATGAACTTCCAGGTTGCCTTTAACATCGTTGCCCGTGGCAGGATGATGATCATAGATATGGATGTCGATATCGGGTCTTTCCAGAAGTTCAATGAGTCTTCCAATGCGGCCGCGTTGCCGAGTATCCACCAGAATCAGCTGCTTTACCTTGGAAAAATCAATATTGCTGATGTCTACCATATTGAATAGGTAGGCCATCGAATTGATGAAAAAATTCTTCAGATTCTTTTCCTGGGAACCGGGAAATATTACCAGAGCATCGGGATACAGCTTTTGAGCGGCCAGCATTGAGGCGAGGGCATCAAAATCCGCATTTACATGGGTTGTGATGACTGACAACTCTTCATTATCATTTTCTTTTTTTGATTTAGCCACAGCTGGATCCTGCCCCACAGGGAAAATTCACACTCCCGCAGCGCTTCATGAGGACATCATCAAATAGTTGAATTCTATCCGCATCGTTCCCTTATCGTGTCAGGCTACCATAATTAAAAAGGTATTGCCAATAGCATAATGCCCATTTGACGAAGAATTCAGAAAGGGTAAATATTTTCAGGATATTTTGATAAATATTTAAGTTTTTAGCCCCTATAGCCGATAAACACTCTGAAAATTATACCATCAATAAACGAGAAGGTTTTAAACGTGGTGGCATCGGCAATTAAAAAAAAGCGATCGAGCGTCGGTCAATATTTTCTATACCAAATCATCAGGGAGGATTGATAATGCCTGTTTATCTGTGGGTGGGCAAAAATAGAAACAATGAGGTTCAGAAAGGCGAAATTGATGCTGTCAGCGAAGAAGCTGTTAAGGCGCAACTGACACGCCAACGGATTACGCCGACCAAAGTCAAGAAAAAACCCAAAGACCTATTTGAGAACGTCTCCTTTCTTCAGCCTGTAGTTAAAAATCGGGATGTGATACTTTTTGCCAGACAATTTTCGACCATGATCGAAAGAGTCCGTCGAAGGCGGTGCAACCCTGGCCGAAGCCTTAAAGAAATTTCCCAAGCAATTCGATAGTCTTTTCGTGAATATGATTGCCGCCGGCGAAGCCGGTGGTATCCTCGACGCAATTTTGAGACGGCTTGCAGCCTATATGGAGAAAGCAGCCAAGCTTAAATCCCAGGTGAAAGGGGCTATGACCTATCCCATTGTTACGCTCATTATTGCGGTAGTGGTTTTAGCCGTAATTCTAGTTTTTGTGATTCCGGTATTCGAGGAAATGTTCGCCGACTTTGGTGGCGAGCTTCCGGTTCCGACTCAGATTGTTGTGGCGATGAGTGATATGGTAAAAAGCAAAATTATCTATATTATTATCGGTCTCCTTCTTTTTGGTATTGCCTTTAAAAAGTCTTACGGCACTGAAAAAGGCCGAGAGTTCGTAGACAAATTGATTTTAAAGATTCCCGTATTCGGGGATTTGTTGCGCAAAGTGGCTGTCTCCAAGTTTACCCGTACCATGGGGACCATGCTGACCAGTGGTGTGGCTATTTTGGAAGCACTCGATATCGTTGCTAAAACCGCAGGGAATAAAACTGTTGAAAAGGCCATCTACAAGGTTCGCAAGGGCATCTCCGAAGGCCGCACCATGGCGGATCCGCTCGCGGCAAGCGGGGTGTTCCCCTCGATGGTCTGTCAGATGATCGGCGTGGGCGAATCTACCGGGGCACTGGATGCCATGCTGGGGAAAATTGCCGATTTCTATGATGAAGAAGTCGACCAAGCCGTTGAGAACCTGACCGCATTGATCGAACCGTTTATGCTGGTATTTTTGGGTGTGACCATCGGCGGTCTGGTTGTTGCCATGTATCTTCCAATTTTTAAAATGGCCGGGGCCATTTAATAAATCATGAAATCGGGAACCAAAACAGTACGGTATTCATTCGGGTCATTTCCAGAACGGATTTTGCTGCGCACAGGCGGCGGCAGATATTAAAGCCAAGGACCTGCGAGCTTATTGAGTTGCAGAATGACTGAGATGTAGTTTCCTCTCAATTGATTTACACCTGATTGTTTTTAAGGTTCTTTTCCGTTGTTGCCGATATTCTGCCGACCCGCCTCATCCCTTGAGATTTCGTACTTCGGAGAGACACTCCGGTGCTTCATTTCTTTGATCGTAAAATATTTTGAGACATCACCCGTCAGCGTATAAGCCTTGCGGTCAGCTCTGAGGCGAAAGTAGCTATGGATCACGCATTACAAATGCCCGAAGGGGAATTAAGAAAAAAACTGAAGTGGTTGATGCTTTATCGCGTTCTTTTTTCCATTCTCTTGTTGGGTTCTTCAATTATTATTCAACTCGGGGAATCACCGCCTCCCTTCGGCTCCCCTTTGATATTTTTGTATGGTATTGTTGTCGCCATCTTTTTTCTTTCCGTTTTATATGCACTTGGGTTATATCACATAAAGCACCATCTTGTATTCGCCTATATACAGATTTTAATCGATACGACGGTGGTTACGGCCATTTTGTTTGTGACCGGCAGCTTCTCGAGTATTTTTTCCTTTCTGTATCTGGTTATTATCATTTATTCAAGTATGTTGCTGCCCATCAGGGGAACAATTATCATTGCGGCCATATGTAGTATACAGTTCGGTATCCTGGTGGATCTTGAGTATTATGGTGTGATTTATCCCTTAGGGAAGATTGACGCGCTTCTCGCTTCGGTCTATCCCGGCAGTCAAGTCATTTATAAAATTCTGATAACCATGGTCGCCTGTTTCGCTGTTGCTTTTCTCAGCAGTATTTTATCGGAACAAGTCCGAAGGACAAGAAGAGAATTATGGGCCATGGAAGATCACGTAAAGCGTGTTGAAAAAATGGCATCTATTGGGGAAATGGCCGCCGGCATGGCTCATGAAATCAAGAATCCTCTTGCTTCCCTGATAGGCTCCATTCAACTGCTCAGCGAGGACATTCAATACGATCCCGATCATGATAGACTCATGCGGATAGTACTGCGTGAAGCGGACCGCTTAAGTTCCCTGGTAAACAATTTTCTTTTATACGCTCGGCCCCCTGCCGGTAGAGTAGAAGCCATCAAACTCGATAAAGTTTTGACGGACACTGTCGAATTATTAAAAAAAGATGCCGCCACCGACGGTCGCATCACCATCGCTAGAAAAATCCAATCCGATATCTGGATTTCAATGGATCCTGTTCACCTGCGCCAGATTTTCTGGAACCTTTTGCTAAATGCTGCAGAAGCGATCGACGGTAAGGGGATCATTGATATTAAAATGTACGCTTCAAAGAACAAGCATGCATTTGTACGAATCGCAGATGATGGTTGCGGCGTTGATAGTGAAATCGGTAAGGGAACCGCAATTACAATGCAATTCAAAAAGATCGAATCTCCCCTGATACCCTGCCAACTTGAACTTGACAGCTCTGTGTAAATAAGATATCTAAAACGATTTAAATTCATTATCCGCTCAAGCGGCCTTTGCCCTGTTGTTAACGGGATTGCTGTAAACTTATTAACCATTACAGCATTGCCCATGGAATAATTAAATTAGGAATATGGAAAAAACAAGTGATCTGCTTCAGAAACGAAAAGAGAAAATCGAGGAATTAAAGAGAAACAAAATCAATCTTTTTCCCAATGGGTTTACTGTATCACATACCATCCGTGATATTCGAAACAGGGTCACAAAAGATCCGGAATCGTTGACGGAGGATGGACCTGAATTTGCCACCGCCGGGCGCATGATGGCGATCAATAATTTCGGTAAAAGCGCTTTCATACGGTTCAAAGATCGAAGCGGTCAGCTACAGGCCTATATAAGAAAAAATCAAATCGACGATGAGGCCTATCGTCTCTTCAAACAGCTTGATATCGGTGATTTTGTGGGATTAAAGGGCACCATGTTCCAAACCCGCACCGGTGAATGGACCCTTTTGGTCCGGGAATTCAATCTGCTATGCAAAGCCACCCGCCCCCTGCCGGAGAAGTTTCACGGGCTGCGAGATCCGGAAAAGCGCTATCGTCAGCGCTATATCGATTTGATCATGAATGAGGATGTTCGTGATATTTTTATCAAACGCAGCCGGATCATTCAGCAGATACGCAATTTTTTTCTCGACCGGGACTTCCTCGAAGTTGAAACCCCCATGATGCAGCCGGTCCCCGGGGGTGCGGAAGCCGCTCCTTTTAAAACCCATCATAAAGCACTCGGAATGAATCTGTACCTGCGCATTGCTCCGGAGCTGTATCTTAAACGACTGGTTGTCGGTGGATTTGAAAGAGTTTTTGAAATCAACCGCAATTTCAGAAATGAAGGAGTGTCCACCCAGCATAATCCGGAATTCACCATGGTTGAATTTTACCAGGCGTATGCCACCTATACCGATTTTATGGAATTAACCGAACAGCTGATAGCCGGTGTTGCTATTACAGTAAACGGATCGGCAAAGATCAGCTACCAGGGTCAGCGCATCGATATGACGGGAAAATGGCGCCGCATGACACTTTTTTCCGCATTAGAGGAAATAGGGGGCATTGATCGGCAGCTTTTTAACAATAAAGAGGGCTTACTCGAACTCGCATCCCGACAGGGAATTAGGGTGACCAAAACCGGCCAGCTGGGTAAAGTGATTACCAAACTATTCGACGCTTTGGTTGAGCCCAAATTGATTCAGCCGACATTTATCACCGGCTATCCAGTGGAGGTTTCTCCGCTGTCCCGCCGCAGCGATCAGGAACCCGATCTCACCGAGCGATTTGAACTTTTTATTGCCGGTCGCGAGATCGCCAACGGATTTTCGGAACTTAATGACCCGGTCGACCAGCATCAGCGGTTTGCCCAGCAGGTTCTGGGACGGGATGCCGGCGATGAGGAAGCTCACCGGATGGATGACGATTATATCGAGGCACTGGAGTATGGGATGCCTCCAACTGCCGGTGAGGGTATCGGCATCGACAGACTGGTTATGCTGTTTACCGATGCAGCTTCCATTCGCGAGGTCATCCTCTTTCCGCATATGAAGCGTGTCAAGGGCGCAGAACAGGGGGCATAGGCAGGGGGCAGGCAGCATAGAGCATAGGGCACAGAGGAGGGCATTACTAAATCTTAATCTCTTTGCAGCAAATTGTCAGAAAAAGGCCCCTAAGGGCCAAATTCCAATAACCCATAACAAGTATTTATCCCATGGGGTACGAATTATTTATCGGCCGCCGGTACTTGAGGGCCAAACAAAAACAGGCATTCATCTCCCTGATTACCATTCTTTCAATTGCCGGGGTGGCGGTGGGGGTGATGGCGTTGATAGTGGTTATTGCGGTAATGACCGGGTTTGAAGCCGATCTTAAAAGTCGCATATTAGGCGGTCAGCCCCAGGTGATGCTCAGGCGTTATGGCGGCGCTTTTACCGCCTATCGTCAGGTGCTGGAAGAAGTGGAAAAGACCGAAGGCGTCGAGGCCGCCACTCCGTTTATCCTCTTGCAGATCATGCTGAGGGCTAAACATGGCGCTGCCGGCGCCGTTTTGCGCGGAATCGACCCTGAGTCCGCCGGCCGGGTCATGAAGACACTTCAAAAGGTAAACCTGCCCGATTCGACACCCGTAACTTCTTCACCGGGCTCGGCACCCAATATCCCTGGTATTGTTTTGGGCCGTGAGCTGGCCAGAAATCTTGGAGTCATTGAAGGAGATGTGATTTATTTGATATCCCTACGGGGCATTTTATCACCCATCGGGCACCTGCCGGCGATGAAGCAATTTATGGTGACCGGTTTTTTCGAGTCCGGCATGTATGAGTATGACCAGACCTTTGCTTATATCAATATCAAAGATGCCCAGAAAATTATGCGAATGGGGGATGCGGTC
>CAMYLH010000171.1 GCA_947259065.1 uncultured Desulfobacterales bacterium | reverse complement strand
GCTCACTGCCGGTGCCGCTTCACATCCGCAACGCGCCGACGCGCGTGATGAAGGAAATCGGATACGGAAAAGATTACAAATACGCCCATAATTACAAAGATGGCTTTGTCGCTCAGGAATACCTGCCGGATAAACTCAAAGGGCAGCTTTTTTATGCGCCCACCGAACGGGGCTATGAAAAGGTCATCAAGCAGCGGCTCGACGGGTGGCGTCGGTTGCAGGGCAAGCCACAGCAGGCGGATCAAAAGGAAGAAACGGCCAAAAGCGAATGAAATTGCAGCTTACGTCCTTATACCGGAGATTTGTCCATGGGACTTTACCTTTACATTGCTACTGCCATCGGTTTGTTCATTGTCACACAAACCGATGGAGAATGGAATATTGTAAAACACGCGCTAAAAGATCACTCTCTGACCAGCATTGCTGTCAGCGAGGGAGTCATTTTAGCTGGCACTCGGAACGGCGTCTGGCGGTCCACCGATAATGGCCGAACCTGGGATGAAAGCAACCGGAATTTGACAATCCCATATGTTCGTTGGATGGCATCTTCGGCCAAACCATCGACGGCTATTTTGGTCGGCACCGAACCGGCCGGCATTTTCGTTTCCCGTGACGGTGGTGTTACGTGGGACCCCAACCCGGAGGTGGGTGCCTTGCGAGACAGATTTGGTTGGTTTTTGCCGTATTCACCCAATGCAGGCTGCGTGCGCGGGTTTGCAATCGCCGAATCCGGGCCGGTCCGGAACCGTATTTATGCGGCTGTTGAAGTGGGTGGTGTCCTGGTTTCCAATGACATCGGGAAAACATGGCACTTGGTTGAAGGAAGTGACGGCAGACCGGATTTGAATCGCGAATACGAAACGATGATCCATCCCGACGTACATTCAATCACAGTACACCCCACTTCATCCGAGATCATTACTGCGGCCACCGGCGGTGGCCTTTACCGGTCGACCGACGGCGGTAAAACCTGGAAAATCCTATACCGTTGCTATATCCGTGCCGTCTGGGTCGATCCTAAAGAGTCCCAACACATCATTGCGGGTCCTGCCGAGGGTGTATCACAAAATGGTCGAATCGAAGAATCCTTTGATGGCGGGCGGACGTGGATATTTGCCTCGGAAGGCATGAAGGTGCCCTGGCCAAGGCATATGGTGGAGCGCTTTGTGCGGGCAGGCGATAATTTATTTGCGATCCTGTCCAACGGGGAACTCCATATGAAACCACTGAAACAGGCAAAGTGGCAACGAATACTTCCTGAAATAACCCGGATTAAAGCCTTGGCAGCCGGCAGGTGAACCCTAATGTCGTATCAACTTTGTCTTTGCTTCAACATCCAACTATAACAGACTGAGAAAACTGAATAAACGAATGCCTCAAGTGATCTAAAATGCCTAAAATGACTAAAATTAAGGAAACGCTACGCTCTATCTTTCTTTTTAAAATCGACAGAATACCACAATTTTAGCTCATTTTAGTTCATTTCGAATTTTAGCTCATTCTGATTATATGACCCAACCGGAGAACGACCCATGAGCGATACTAAATACGTTGATTTTTACGGGATTGATTCATTGTTGACCGAAGATGAAAGGAATGTTCGCGATACTGTCCGCGCATTTGTCGATCACGAATGCATGCCCATCATTGCGGCGCATTTTGACAAGGGAACCTTTCCCATGGAAATGATTCCACGCATGGCGGCGATGAAACTGTTCGGCAGTCACGTCGACGGCTACGGATGTCACAAACGCAGCCACATGGAGTACGGCCTGATATGCCGGGAGCTGGGCCGTTGTGACAGTGGATTGCGGGCCATGTTTTCCGTGCAGAATTCACTGGCGATGTTTCCTGTTTTTAAATTCGGTTCCCCGCAGCAGCGCCAAAAATGGCTGCCGCTAATGGCCCGGGGAGAAGCCCTTGGATGTTTTGGCCTTTCCGAACCCGACTTCGGTTCTAATCCGGCCGGAATGATGACAAACGCCCGCAAAAAAGGCGGGCATTATGTCCTCAACGGTCAAAAGATGTGGATCACCAACGGAACGATTGCGGATATGGCCGTGATCTGGGCCAAATTGGATGGTGAGGTTAGGGGGTTCATCGTAGAGACCGACAGACCGGGATTTCGCGCCACGACCATCCAGCGCAAATTTTCCTATCGTACTTCTCCGACCGCGTTTATTGATTTAAAAGATTGCGAAGTCCCGCAAGCCAACCTATTGTCGCAAGCACGCGGGCTGAAGTCCGTATTTCAATGTTTGAATCATGCCCGCTTCGGGGTGGCCTGCGGTGCCCTGGGATCTTCCATAGCCTGTTATGAGGCCGCCAGAGATTTTGCCGTCAAACGGCAGGTGTTTGATCGGCCGGTGGCTTCCTACCAGCTTGTTCAGGATCAATTGGCCCGCATGCTGGTTGAAATCACCAAGGCCCAACTTGTCAGTTTTCATCTGGGCCGGATGCTCGACGACCACCAGGTCAGACCACCGCAGATTTCATTGGCCAAGTTAAACAATGTTCGCGAGGCCATAAAAATAGCGCGCATGGCCCGGGATATCACCGGGGCACGCGGTATTCTGGCCGATCATCACATTATCCGTCATCTTTGCGACCTGGAGGCCATCAGTACGCTGGAGGGAACCGCCGGCATGCACACGCTGGTTCTGGGTCAGGATATCACCGGGATAGCCGCCTTCCATTAAAAATCTATTGGTTGAGAGGATTTCTTTTGCGCCTCTTCCTCTTCCACTATTAGGAAATCAATAATTTTCCTTTTTTTTGTCACCGGTTCGAACAACTCTTGAAGGGCATAATATGCTTCGTAACCGTCAGGTTTAGTGGAATAATAAAAATCTTTAACTAATTCTGTGAATGTATCAAGATTTCTTTGGTCAACACAAGATCGAGTGTAGTACTTGATGAGGATACTTAAAATATTTTCGAACTCATGAAAGAAGGACAAGTCAGAGAGAAGGTCGATTCTGCCGGGATGGTTTTCAAGACCAAACAAAAGGAGGGATTTAAGGTTTTTGTTGGCTTCTTTGAAGTATTTCCTGATGAGAGGATAATTAGTATTCTCGGCAGCCTTTTCTTTTGAGTAACTTTCAAATATATCTTTCGATAATTTCCTCCTATTTTCAAAATAAGCAACAAGGTCTATCTGTCGTTGATTTTCTGGCTTGGCATTTATCTCTTCAAGTCTTTCACTATCATCATCGTCTTCAATATATGTGAAGCCGAGTTCCTCCATTTTAGCAATATAGTCTTTGGGATGGTTACGAAAAATTTCATTTACCTTGTCACGAATGATTTCGTTTTTTAGTTTTTCGTAGTCATCAAGGGCAGAATCTTTATCTTTTTTGCTCATTTCGAAACATTTCCAAACTACTATCTTTAAGTCCAACCCGTGATTATGTTGGATGGGTTATTATCAAGTGTGCAATGTTATAACCTTTAAAATGCAATTTGCCGGCAGATCGTCAAATATTAACAGGATGCAGATCAATCGATCATCAATACCTTGGCGCCCCGAATTTTTCGATCTTTGAGCTCAAGCAGTGCGACGTTGGCCTCTTCCAGGGCAAATTGTTGAACTTCGGGAATTAGGGGTATGCGGGCAGCCAGTTCCAGAAACTCGGCGACATCACGGCGGGTGACGTTGGCGACGCTCTTGATTTCTTTTTCCATCCACAAATGCTGCGAATAATCGAGTCTCAACAGGTCGTCCTTGTCGAATTCTTCTTTGCGGATGGCATTGACCACCAGCCGACCGCCGGGATTCAACATCTTCAGGCCTTCAACTATCGGCTTCCAGGCCGGGGTGGTATCGATAATGCAGTGCAGCTTTTGCGGCGGTTCATCTTCAGTGCCACCGGCCCAAACTGCCCCCAGTTCTAATGCAAATTCTCTTTCCTTGACACTGCGGGCAAAAACATAAATCCCACAATCGGGCAATTCGTGTTTTACCATTTTCAGAACCAGATGGGCCGAGGCACCAAAACCGGTCAGCCCCAAGTTCTGGCCGTTTTGCAGACCGGTCAGCCGCAGGGACCGATAACCGATAGCGCCGGCGCAAAGCAGCGGTGCAGCCTGGGCATCGCTAAATCCAACGGGGATATTATAAGCAAAGCTTTCCGGCACCGTCATATTCTGAGCATAACCGCCAGGTGCATCGCGGCCGGTGGCCCTGAACTGATTGCACAAATTCTCGAGGCCTGCCCGGCAAAAGTCGCATTGCCCGCAAGCCGAATGGATCCAGGCGACACCCACGCGATCACCGATACGGTGCCGCTTCGCCTGATTACCGCTGTCAACCACCTGTCCAACGACCTGGTGGCCCAAAATAACCGGTAACTGCGGGGGCGGGGTGCGTCCTTCGATTTCGTCCAGTTCGGTGTGGCAGACACCGCAGACGGATACTTTGACAAGGATCTCATTGTCCGCGGGTCTCGGTTCCGGCATGTCCTGAAATGTCAGTGGCTGGCGTTCTTCTTTAAGGTTGCACAGCCGATTTAATACCATTGCTTTCATATCGGCCACTCCTTTTTTTAATAATCAGGCACAGAGCTCAGGTCAATCGAGCCGATAGGTGTCGAACCAGTCTGCATGGATTGCCGGCCGCAAAAACATCTTCAGCTATGTCGTTTGTGACAACACTGCTGGCACCAATCACGGATCGAGATCCGATGCGAACGCCCGGGCAAATGATAACCGCACCGCCAATCCAAACATCAGAGCCGATCTCAACAGGCCGAGCAGATTCACGCCATGTACGCCGGTCTGAAGCGTTAATCGGGTGGGTGGCGGTGTACACCTGTGCACCCGGTCCAAATAGGACGTTGCTGCCAATGATGACTGACGCCGGGTCTAGGATAACGCAGTTGAAATTAAAGAAGACCTTATTTCCAAGGGTGATATTGGAGCCATAGTCACAGTAAAAGGGAGGTTCTATCCAGATATCCTCACCGGTACTGCCGAACAATTCCTGAATGATGCGTTGCCGCAACTCCTGTTCGCGGTCATGGGACTGGTTGAGAGATTTGCATAGATCTCGTGCCCGCCGCCGCTCAGCAGTAAGTTGTGGGTCCGTCGCGTCATACATCTCGCCGGAAAGCATCTTCTCTTTCTCAGTTACCATGCGATTCTCTATTTTTTTAGTGGGCCTGACCCCGGTTGACAGGTGGGGAAGGATCGCCAGCAACTGCCGGAGGTCTGCCCACATGCTTTCAATCTTCGTCAGGCCTTTACGTTAAACCGCCTAGTTTTCCGGGCCAGGTTCAGAAATTGAGAGAAGTAGAATTCTAACCGTCGTCTCGGAATCCTAAAAAATATATCAGGCATTCATACTGAAGTCAAAAATTAATGAGTACTTTTCCTCCTATTTTTTTGATATTATATCTATTTCTTTTGTTGTTGACTTGGATTATATTTTTGGCAAGAATTTTGCTTCGAGATACTAAGGGATATTTTGGTATTTACATTCAGTGGTTATATGCTAAAAAAATCAATGGCAATCATCACATAAAAATCGATCCATAGTTTGGCAAAAGGAGAATGATTGAGACCTAGGATTTTAGTTTTCGAAGATAATGACATCCTCCGTTCTACCCTTACCCATATCCTCAAGGAGCGAGGTTACGAAGTTTTTTCTTTTGCCAACCCTGGAATGTGTTCAGATTTTGGTTCCGATAATCACCATTGTCCCGGAGATCATTCCTGTGCAGATATAATCATTTCAGACGTCAACATGCCAGCCCAAACCGGATTAGAACTTATCAAAGAGCGGCAGCAGAAAGGATGTAAAGTAAAATATCGAGCACTCATGTCAGGGAACTGGGCTGAGTTCGATTTGAAATATGCACAGCAACTTGGCTGTCATATATTCCATAAACCTTTTAATCTAATTGAAATGCTTACGTGGCTCGATGAGTGTATCGAAAAAATACATCCTGCAAGAAAGTTGTCTGATTTGCCTACAAAACCGGATTAATCATCAGCAAATAGAAAACTTACCGATAAATTGAACATTGGCTTTAGGCACACACCTTAAGGACTTGACTTAAAACAGTTATGCCCTGAAATACTTTGCTAATGCCATCCATCTTCATGGATTTCATATTTTCGGCAAGGCAACTATTTTTTATCTCAATAGCGGAATATTGCTTTTTTATTGCGTTTTTAGCCTGTTCAGTACCCATAAGCAGTTCATGAAGCGCGATCCGTCCTTTATAGCCACTGCTGTCACATTTCTCGCATCCCACTTTCTTCATCAGGGTGAGGTCATCTGTGTAATCTTCCATGTTGTGCGCTTTGAACCAGTCCGCGCCATATGCGTCTACCAGCTCTGTGTACTCCTCATCACTGGGATGGTAGGGTCTCTTGCAATGGTCGCACAGCTTAAGGGTCAATCGCTGGGAGAGGATCCCCAATAAGGCATCTGAGAAATTCAGTGGATCAACGCCCATCTCTCTAAGCCGAACAATAGTTTCAGGAGCGCTATTGGTATGGAGGGTGCTGAGAACAAAATGGCCGGTCAGAGATGCCTGAATTGCGATTTGCGCGGTTTCAGAGTCACGCATCTCTCCGATCATAATGACATCAGGATCCGCCCTTAAAAATGATCGAAGGGCTTCCTGAAATGTATACCCTACCTTGGGATTGACCTGAACCTGCCTGAGACCCGGTTGCGTGATTTCCACAGGATCTTCAACCGTCCATATTTTTCGGATAGGAGAATTAATGCAATCCAGGGCTGAGTGAAGCGTGGTTGTCTTTCCGGACCCTGTGGGGCCAACACATAACAATATGCCAAAAGATTTGGTGAGTATGTCTTTTAAATTTTCCAGGTTATCCTGTGAAAACCCCATATCTTCCAGTGGATACGTTTTGGAACCTGACAACACCCTCAACACCGCGTCTTCATTGCCGCCAACGGTAGGTGTGATTTCAACTCTGTATTCCACCTTTTTATTTTTAACAGAGAGAAGTATTTTGCCGCTTTGGGGCTTGCGATGTTCGGTAAAATCAAGGCCTGAAATGATTTTTAACCTTGATATCAAGGGTTTTTTATACATTGAAGGAATACGGTGAACTACTTTACAAAATCCTTCGGTACGATATCGGATAATCAACAAGCCATTGCGGGTTCCAGGCTCAAAATGAATGTCCGAAGCGTTTTTCTCATAGGCGTCTATTAAAATTTGATTACACAGCCTAACTATTTGAGAATCACTTTCTTTTAAAACAGGATCTTCCGGTTCCTCTTCTTCAGTAATTACAGAGCTTTCTTCACTATCACGTGTAATGAGTTTTACAATATCTTCTTGTTCCGGGATATAGAGTTTAATGGCTGCAGCGATATCGTTGAACGTGGCAACAATCAACTCAAGCTTTTGATTGGTGGAAAACCTTATAATGTTCGATATTGTTGAGTCCGTTGGATTTGAGGTAGCCACCACAAGACGGTCATCGGTGTATTCTAGGGGGAAAATATGCAGCTTCCGTATTAAATATCCAGGCAATGCATCTAAGGCTTTTCGGTGAGGCGTAATGTTTTCCAAAGATACAAACCGCATACGAAATTTTGTAGAAAGGGCCAAAAGAAGCTGATCCTCAGAAACAAGTCCGGTCTCAACAAGCAACTGACCGATCTTCTTTTTTTTACCTGAGTGCTGACTGGCAAGGGCCTCATCAACCTGCTGCCTCGTCACCAGGCCTTCTTCGATTAAAATATCTCCCACTCTGGTATTGGGCGGAATGGTACCGCTTTTGCTTGATTTTTGAAGCACCGCTTCGACATCGTTGATAGATATTTTATTTTGTTCGGATATTATTTCGCCGACTCGGCGGGATTTCAGCGATTGCTGTTTTTTAAGGATCTTTTGAATATCGGATCTTTGAAGCAGCCCCTTTTTTTCCAAAATTTCGCATAAGCGGCTGTGTTGACTGCGTAACACGATGCCGTCAAACACAAAAAATACGAGTTTATGCGGCGCATGCTTATCGATGGATCGTGCATAAAAACCTGTCTGAAATTCCTGCTCTTCAAAAAAACGTATTTGAAAATGCTTTCCGGATACCGTCTCTACCTCTTCCAATGACTCTGTATTATCCTTAACTTCATTATCCGATGAAAATACCACCTGATCAAAATCATCGTTAAAAAAAATACAGCAGATCTCGGAAAGCGGTATTTTGCATCTTTCTCCATTTTTCTCAAGAAGGATGTCGATCTTTCCATCATCCGGTTTGAACGACCCGATAAGGGAGGCTTCGACCTTCTGGCCATCGACCAATTCAAGAATCAGTTTTGGTGCCATAACAGGTCCTCATTCAATTTTTGGTAGCATTATCTAGTATATCATCAATTTTTTCCTCCCCTACGTCAACATATTTTTTAGAATTTAACTCAAAGCTAATACACACCGTATTCCTGAAGGGCTTCCCACATGGCAATGATGTTTGCGGGTGGCACGTCGGCCTGAATATTGTGAATGGTATTGAATACGTAGCCGCCGCCGGGCGCTAATGCGTCGATATTGCGCTTGACGTCGTCTTTGACTTCCTGGGCTGTGCCGTAAGGCAAGATCCCCTGGGTGTCGACGCCGCCTCCCCAGAATACGAGATCCCGACCGAAATCACGCTTAAGTCCGGCCGGCGCCATGTCTTTGGCGCGAATATGAACCGGGTTGAGTATGTCGACACCTATCTCAAGAAAGTCAGGGATCAGCGGACGCACATTGCCGTCGGAGTGAAAGAAACGTTTGGCATGGGGGGCTGATTTAATAAAGGTTTCAAACAAGATTTTCAGGCGCGGTTTGATGAGCCTGCGAAACATGTCGGGTGATATGATCTGTGATTCCTGGGTACCGTAATCATCGGCATAGGTCACAATATCCACCAGATCGCCCAACTCGGCCAGAGCCTTCTGCCAGTAGTCCAGCTTCAATTGCAACAGCCTGTCGAACAGGGCACATGCCTCCTTTTCATTGGTGATCATCATCAGCAGAAGGTTTTCCATTCCTACGATGCGCTGGGCGAACTCAAAAATACCGGCAAAAGCGTCCTTGAGTACGACGGCATAGCCGGCGGCACGGTACTTCTCGGCCAATTCCCGCAGCCCCGCTATCCTTTCCGGACTAGCTACTTGCGGCCAAGGGTGGTTGGAGATGTCTTTAACAGTCAGATCGGTCTGGGGCAGGGGAACTCTTACAAC
>CAMYLH010000170.1 GCA_947259065.1 uncultured Desulfobacterales bacterium | reverse complement strand
TCCTTTTTATTCAGGATCTCGTTTAAGATATTAGTCATGATGAATTCCTAATCCGGATAAACCGGAAAATATGGCCACAAAGGCACAAAGACACAAAGCAAAACTGTTTGCTAAAATTTATCTTTGTGTTTTGGTGTCTTTGTGGCGAAAATGTTTTACCACAAAATGGCGTAGATCCGCCTGGAGGACACAAAAATAATTCATAAGGGCTGATTGGCTTTTTCGATAAATTGATATCGCTTGATCCCCTCAAGGATCCCGCCTGAATATTTTTGCCTGGCAAAGTAAATGCCTCGCATTCCCTTCAATTTTTTTAGCTCAGGACTGTAATTGCCCACGACCACCCCCTGGGGCTCTCCGCGCAGCATCTCTTTATCATTTTTGGAATCTCCGCAGACCAAAAAGTTTCCCAGAGGAATTTCCCACTTATAACTCAGATAGCGGATGGCTTTGCCCTTGGACGCCCGGAAAGGTAGAATATCCAGATATTTGTCCTGGGAATAAATCAAATTATAACGGCATCGATTCCCGAGTAAGCGCTCATGAATCATGGCCAGGCGATCTTTGCCCGGTTCTAATTCATAGCTGATTTTAAATCGTCGCTGGGCTTCAGCCTTCTGGTATTTTAAAAATTCAAAGTCTTCGAGCAGGTCGACGATTTTTTCACGGTTCCACTTGGCGGATATGTGAGTTTCCCAGCCGCGACCGTAATGCCGGTTTTTTCCGTAGTAGATTTCTGCACCTACAGATGTGATGAGGACATCCGGCAAAGGTATATGATGTTTTTCTAAAAACTCGGTCGCCGTTTCAATGGTACGGCCGGTCGCCAAACCAAATCCGATAGTATCACGATTTTCCTGAAGCAGGGTTAAAAGCGCCGGCAGGTGCTCGTTGCCGCCGCCGATCAGAGTGTTTTCGATATGGGCAATAATGAAATAGTTCAGCCCTGCCAGACGTCGGCCAATGGCATCGGATGGCACAGCGACCTTCATCTTTTCTTCACCCTGATCTGCAAAAATGCGGCTGATTTGCTTCATGTATGAGGTTGCATAGCTTTCCCATGTGTAGTGTTTGCGAACATTCATGATACCGGCTTTAGAATACTGCTTCCATTTTTCACTGTCGCTAATAATTTGTTTGACGGCATCGGCAATGGCTTTGGTGTCTGTGGTATTTACCAGGATGCCGCACTGACAGTTTTTAACGATATCCCTGGGGCCACCGTCGTCAGGGGCTACTATCGGCAGTCCGCAGGCGGCGGCCTCGATCAGGGTGAGACCGAAAGGCTCCGTCAGAGCAGAATTGACGAATACGCCTTTCTTTTCCCCAGCAATCCGGTAAAGCTCCGGTACTTCGTGCTCGAAATCATGTCTTTTCGGGATGGCAATTTTGCCGTATAAATCATATTTATCCATGAGCAGAAGAATCTCGGTGAGGACATCCCGTTCATTGTCTTCCATATTGGTGATGTCTTTGCGAATACCGGCAAAAACGGCTAAGTTGGCCATCGACTGCAGTTCTAAATCCTCGCCGTAAGCTTTGATCAACCCTGCTATATTTTTGCGTTTGTCCGGGCGACAAAGTGATAAGATGACCGGGCGGTCGGGGCGTAGGAAGAATCGATTCAGCTCCTCCAGCATTGAGGCCTGGGCATACAGTTCAATTTCTTCTTTGGATGTCTCCGGCAGCATATCGTGATAAAATGGATAAAATTTTTCAATATCCAGCCCCGGCGGTATCACGTGATACTTGGGTATGTCCTTGTTGTGATATTGTCCGTATTGTTCCGTGACTTCCTGGTTGGTGCTGGCAATGATCAAATCGGTTTTTTTCAGCAGCTCCTCTTCAATTTGGATCCGATAATCGATTTTATATTTTCTTATAATATCTTTTTCTTTCATGCCCTCACTGATCAGTTGGTTCAATTTAGAGCGGCCGAGGGAATGGCCGGTATACACGTACGGCGTGCCAAAGATTTCCGCCAATTGCATCGCGACATAACCCCCATCGGGATAATGGCCATGGACGATGTCGGGAATGGCATTTTGGCGTTTGATGTATTTAATCGTTTTATCTACATATTCATCGAGATGCGGCCAAAGCAGCTCCTTGCGCATGTACTTTTTGCCACCGCACTGAATGCGAACAATGCTGAATTTGTCGTTAACCTGCTCGACGGGCTGGGCGTAATCTTCGGATATGGCTTTGTCGCGAATTAAGCGGGTAAACAGTTCCACCCGCTTAACATTTTCAGATTGACTCAGTGCATCGCATAACTCTACAACATATTTGATCTGTCCTCCAGTGTCTGCATCATGCCCCAGTTGCATGTTTTCTGCTCGAAGCAAGCCATGTATACTAAACATTTGAATATGGTATTTTTGAGGTGTCATGGATTCAACCATTTAAAATAGGGATTTGAAAGGTTCGTAAAATGATGCTGAATCCGGAATTGCGCCTTTAACTTCGCAGATTCGGGATGAGAACAGGGAGGCCCGATTTAATATCTCTTGCGGTTGCCAATTTTTTAGCATACCAGCTGCCGACATAGCCGCGTAAGCGTCACCGGCACCAACAGAGTCAACAACCTTTATTGCTTCTGCCGGTTCCGAGCTGAAACAACCTTGATTCGTGAACAACTCACTTCCCAACTCACCTTTTGTCAGTAATACCGTACTGATCGAATGGGTTTCCACCAAATGATGAACAAACGTGGCATTGTCTATTTTTTTAGACAGCATTTGTTTTAATTTCCCAAGCTCATTGGTGTTTAATTTTAAGATATCTGTCTTTAAAAGCGATTTTTCAATTATGACATTGTTATAACAGCCGGCCCGTAGGTTGATGTCGTAAAAATTGAGGGTTTCTGGTGAGTTACGAGATATAAATGCCTGTAAGTTTTCGCAACCTGATTGACTTCTCTGTACGAGAGTACCAAAATAGATTAGCCGGGCGCCTTCGATAAGGTCTGAATGGTATTCCGGTATAAATTTTATATAATCGTAGGCCACGTCGGATATGATGTTAAATTGGGGGGCACCGTTTTTATCCAGCTGAATGTTTACACTTCCGGTCGGGTGAACATCATCCACCTGTATGTCATCCAGATCAAATCGAGCCAATTCCAGTCTGTTTAGGATTTCTCTGCCGGCATCGTCCCTTCCTATTCTCGATATGAAGCGAACATTAAAGCCGAAATTTTTGAGATGATATGCGAAATTAAAGGGTGCTCCGCCAAGGCGCCTGTAATTTGGAAATACATCAAACAGTATCTCACCAATCACCAATATCATATATGCTCCTTTCTACCGCCTTGGCAATCAACTCACCCGTTTCAGGAACAAAATGAACCAGCCCCTCAATTAGGCCGGCAGCGTAATTACCATTCATACCATAAAAATTTCCCTTGGGTAAATACAGGCGAGTTGTCATGTGTTTGCCGGACAGTGTTTCAAGCGCCGTTTTACGGACTTCATCCATTGCGTTCTTTACTAGAATCGCCTGCAGGCCGCTGGTCAATACATCCAGATCATTGCCACTGTCGCCTGCAAATACTGTACGGTCCTCGGAAAAACGTTTTTGCTGCATGAGGTATTGAATGGCATGCAGCTTGTTTGCGCGGGTCGGGATAATGTCCAACAAACCGTTGGCGCTGATTTCATCAACACTCCAAATGATGCTCGCACGGACACCCTTTTCTGCTAAAACAGTGCGAATCTTTTTTATCAAAGGCCGATGATCAACATTTTGAGCTGTGTAAAAGCTCAACTTATAGCGGGTCTGTTTTTCGGGTTCTTGCAGCCGTATTTCTTCGATATCCTCAAAAAATTTTGACAGTTTACCCCACCCAACCCCTTTCCAATCTTTGCCGATCTCATCGCTCCAGTCATCCTCCATTTGCCAGTTGCCATTAATTACGCGGTAAAGGGTTGTCCCAACATCGCCGATGGCATAATCCGGTATGGGCAGATCAAATTCTTCAATTGCATCGAGGATAAGCTTCTTGTTACGCCCGCTGACATATGCCAGATGAATATTAACGTGTTCAGCAAGCTGACGAAACACGGGTCGGGCATTAGCAGATTCTTCCTGATATCCATTTGGAATGATGGTTCGATCCAGATCGCTGCAAATTAGTATATTTTGTAGTCGAGCCACGGAATTTATCTATCAAACTCAAATAGGTTTTCTATTTGATTTTCTCAGTAATATTCGAGCTACCATGGATATTGCGAAAAAAGGGAATTGATTTGTATCTCCCACAAGATAATAACAAGTATAACAAATAGAGACGATTCGTCAAATTTAGACACCATTCGTTAAAAGCGAAACAACGTCATGCAAGATTCAGGTATTGATGATGTGGTAATATCCTCATGCCTATTGACAATTAGACCCAAATTCAATATATAACTAGATCAAAATACAGATACGACTCTCTCTTTAATCAACAGTGACCCTTGATTGAATACGTCTTCCTCTTCTACAACTCTATTGCCCCGCTAATCGAAAATACAACGATTAAAAACTGAGTCCTTTCTTCCCTCAATATTCCAATACGCGGAGTTCATCTTGATTCTGTTGGTTGCAAGATAAAAGGAGTTAGACCATGTCAGCTATATTAGTATCCACAACGGTTGATGGCGTCAAACCGGATTTGCAGCAAGTCATCAGAAAATATGAACGGCCGAATCTATTTAAGGCCGTATGGCAGCTTGCAAACACGTTCGTTCCTTACATCGTGTTATGTGCTTTGATGTATTATAGTTACAATGCGGGCTACTCATATTTGATAACACTAGGCCTTGGCATTTTGGCAGCCGGTCTGTTAGTTCGAATCTTCATATTTTTCCATGATTGTGCGCATCAATCGTTTTTTGCCTCCAGAAAAGCGAATACCGCTTTGGGTTACCTAAGCGGGGTGTTAACCTTCACCCCCTATGAAGAATGGCGAAAGTCCCATGGATGGCATCACAACACCTTCGGAGACCTTGATCGTAGGGGCAAAGGTGATATCTGGACCCTGACGGCAGAGGAATTTCGCACAGCGTCAAAACCCAAACGATTCTGGTATCGGGTTTTTAGAAATCCCTTTGTTCTTTTGTGCTTAGGCCCTGCGTATTTATTTCTTGTATCTTACCGATACCCCCAAAAAGGGTCAAAAAGACGTCAACACACTAGTGTTATTTTCACCAATGCCGCCATCGCAATTATTATTCTCGTGGCAAGTCTCACGATCGGGTTTAAGGCCTATGCTTTGATTCAGTTTCCGGTCATTTTCTTTGCCGGCGTAATTGGCGTATGGCTGTTTTACATCCAGCATCAGTTCGAGGGTGTGTATTGGTCGCGTCATGATCAGTGGGATCCCATAAAGGCATCACTTCACGGGAGTTCATACTATAAAGTACCTAAAGTGATACAGTGGTTTACCGGCAATATCGGATTGCACCATATCCATCATCTGCGAGCCCGGATTCCAAACTATAATTTACAAAGCGCCTACGATGATACCAAAGCTTTGCTGGATATTGAACCACTCACCATCCGTA
>CAMYLH010000169.1 GCA_947259065.1 uncultured Desulfobacterales bacterium | reverse complement strand
AAAGTGAGGATCTGATCTTGGCGGATACGCCCATTCTACCAGAATCTAAAAAAGAAATCGGTCAGGTCCAGCGACAGGTCCGCCTTCCTTTCATTAAATCCGTGGAAATTTCTCTAAGAAGCATCAAAGTCCGCTTTTTTCGTTCCGTCATTACCACTATGACCCTGGTGCTGGCTGTTTCTTTTTTGAGTTTCGTCGGTGTCAGCAATGATGTTGCCAATGGCATGCTGGCTAAACAGGATCCTGGGCTTCGTCAGGTGCTGATTCGATCCGGCTATGACCTCGGGCCCAAAGATACCACCGTGGGGAGCAGTCCCAAGCAGAGATGGCTTGTGATCCTGTCCCTTTTGGTGTGTGTCGTGGGAATTGTCAATGCCCAGCTGATGGCGGTGACGGAACGGTTTCGTGAAATCGGCACCATGAAATGCCTGGGCGCATTGGACCGATTCATTCTGCGGTTATTTATCCTCGAAGCCGGAATTCAGGGTTTGGTAGGTGCCGGAATGGGTGCCCTAGTTGGCGCTGTCTTTTCCTTGTTTAACGGATGGTTGCGCTTCGGCGCGGTGGCCCTAAACGCTGTTTCCTGGGCAAGTCTGGCTGGTTCTATTTTTATTGCCATGACTGTGGGCTGTCTGCTCAGTCTGCTGGGGGTCTTTTATCCGGCCCTTGTTGCCGCCCGAATGCAGCCGGTAGAAGCGATGCGGGTGGAGCAATGACAGGGCATAGGGCACAGGGCACAGGGCATGGTGCACAGGGCAGCGGGAAGATGCTGGGATGCTATGCAGGTGAAAACGAAAAGAGCTGAAAGCTGGGAAATGAATAGAGCAAAGCACAGATAAAATTGAAAACTCTATGCGCTATGCTCCATGCACTATGCACCTGCGCTATGCGGAGTGAAACGACGAAGGAAGAGATAATGGCAGAAGCGGGTAATGTCGTTCGCGTTACAAACGTAACCAAAACGTTTAAACTTGGAAAGATCGATGTGCAGGCTCTCAAAGGCATCGATCTTGAAATTTCCAAAGGTGATTACATTTCCATCATGGGGCCGTCCGGGTCCGGTAAAAGCACTCTATTCAACATGATCGGAGGATTGGACAAGCCCAGCTCCGGCAAGGTCTTCATTGATGAGGTTGATATCGCCCAGCTGGATGCCTACGAGCTGGCCTGGCTGCGTTGCCGCAAAATCGGCTATATTTTTCAAACCTTCAATATTATCCAGGTCATGACGGCGCTGGAAAATGTAACCCTACCGATGATCTTTGCCGGCCTTAACAACGACACCGCAGTTGAAAAAGGAATGCAACTTCTGGATCTGGTGGGTCTGGGGGATCGATTTAGCCATAAACCGTTTGAACTCTCCGGCGGACAGCAGCAACGGGTTGCCGTAGCCAGAGCGCTGGCCAATGACCCGGCGATCATTTTGGCCGATGAGCCCACCGGCAACCTTGATCTGACCACCGGCGAAGAAATCATTGCCCTGTTAAAGCGTTTAAGTCAGGAGCGAGGCGTAACGGTCATTTCAGCCACTCACGATTTCAAGATGCTCAATGTTTCTGATCGGGTGATCTGGATCCGGGATGGACGCGTGGATAAAATCGAAAATCGCGAAGAATTGTCGATTTCTATCGGTCAGATTGGTTCGCGGAATTAGGCCCTTGATTGAATATTGTCGATTGAATCTTCAATTCCGGTTTATCCAATTAGACCTCTTATCGGGTTTTTTTCTGATAGCATGTTGTAAGGAACGTAAGGTGTCATGTGTCGGTGTTCAGGTCCAGCAATTAAAAAATTTCAAATAACAAAACACAAATACCAAACAAATCACAATGACCGAAATTCAAAATTCCAAACAATTGGTTTTTGATCTTATTTGAGATTTGGATATTGTAATTTGGAATTTATTTGTAATTCGGTGCGTGTAATTTGTTATTTCCGGTTTATCCGGGTTTAGTGCCTGAACTATTACCCCCATAATAGATATTGGTGAACCTGTGATTAATAGGCAATCAACTCCTAAACGATATAATCAATTCCAAACCGGTAATGCTTTCAATACCAAAGCAGCCCGCAACGCGCAACGCGCAACCCGCAACCCGCAACCCGCAGCGTGCAACACGGTCCTTCTGTGCATCGTCTCCCTCTTGCTGATATCCGTTTTATTCGGATTTAACGCCTTTGCGTCGGTTTCTGATCCGGATCGCGATGCCTTCAAGGAGATCATCCAAACGTTATCATCTTTTACCGACCGCTCCACCGGTACAGCGGGCAATACGGCGGCTGCCGATTACATCAAAGCGAAGCTTTCACAGCTTGATTTTGAAATTGTCGATTCACAGCGATATGCGACGCCGGTCATGCACTATGGTAAGAGTTCCCTCTCAATTCCGGATCGCGGCATAACGATACCCATTCATCCGATCAACAGCAATGCCATTTCACCGCAAAAAATATTAGCGCCCGGCATAAACGGTCCACTTATCTATGTGGGAAGTGGCGAACTGAATAAACTAAGCGGCAAAACCATTGAAAATGCGATCATTTTAATGGAGCTAGAATCAGGCCGGAATTGGCTGACAACGGCCGATATAGGTGCCAAAGCATTGATTTACCTGGATCGAGGAAATTCCGCGAAAATTTTCTTTGAAGAAAAGTTTGAACTCAGCCCCATCCAATTCCCGCGGTTCTGGATGCCGTTTGACCAGGCTAAAGAGCTCTTTCCTGATTTTGAAACCATACCCGAGGGACGTGTGGCCGATCAGGTTCAACTGGTTTCAGATGCAAACTGGAAAGAGGTCATCTCTGAAAATATATATTGTATCGTTCCCGGCAGCGATCCTAAACTCAGTGAAGAAGCAGTGATGGTGGAAGCTTTCTATGACAGCACCGCCTGGGTTGCGGGGAGTTCGCCTGGGGCGGATGAGGCCTGCAGTGTCGCTTCTCTTTTGTTTTTGGCCCGATATCTAAAAGACAACCCGCCGCAGCGGACTGTTATCCTAGTTGCCACCAGCGGCCATGCCCAGGCGCTGGCCGGAATGCGGGATCTGGTCTGGGGCTTTACGACACGCTCAAATATTCAGCGCAAAATGTCACGGGATCTAAAAAACCTGATTAAAAAGACCCGCAGCACCATTAAGGCGCTCGAGCAGGCATCGTTTGAGACTGCCGACACTGAAGCCCCGATGGATGAAGCAATACAAAAACTGGTCAAGGATGCCCTCGAAGAACGAATTAAAACGGAATCCGATCTGATTTCCCGTCGCTTGATGCGCCTGCGGTTGCAGGAGAGCACCGCTGCCAATCAAGCCGTAATTAAAAATTTAGCGGACGAGAGACTGCTTTTTCGGCGGTTGCTCTGGAAAAACAACTTCACGGATTTATTGCCGGATGAACGCCAGGCGCTATCAGAGCTGGTGCCGAAAGCGATCAATGATCAAAAAGCCATTCTTTTCGATGCCAAACTTCAAAAAGATTTGCTAAACAGTACCAGAACCTTTCGCGGCCAGGTTAAAATCTACGATATCCTTACGGCCGTATCGCTGCATCTTTCAAGTCACGGTGACGGGTTCGGGGCCTTCAATTACGGCTGGCAGTATCCATTTCGCCCGAGAATCAATCGAACCGCGATATACTCAACTTTGGATGAAGTCCTGCGCCAGGGTGCTGAGATCGTCGAGAAAGAGCTTGGATATGAGGGTTTTTTTAAAGATACCCTGCGTCCAAGCCGGCGACGATCCTGGCAGAGTTATTTTCTGGATCAACCGGCCTTGGGCGGTGAAGTCATGGCAATGACCGGAATCCATGGATTCACATTTGTGACGACCCATGATGCCCGGTCCATGTGGGGAACACCTACCGATACGCCGGAGAAGGTAAATTATGGGTTTGCTGTGCAACAAACGGCGCTGGTAGCAGGTCTCATTCGGCATTTGGCCGAGGCGCCCCGACTGCATGACAACCTATTTCCCAGAGTCGGCATTGCCGAAATAAACGGCAATGCAAAATTTTTACGCCATGGCGAACTGTTTGCCGATAAACCCGCTCCCGGAACCGTATTGCTTGGCTTCCAGGGGCCGGCCAGGTTTTACGCCATCGTAGATCATATGGGAAAGTTTCATTTGCGAGGGTTGGCAGATAGCAAACATACCTATCACAAGGTGATTTTCGAGGGATATAAATTCGACCAAAGCGGTAATATCATCTGGGCTATCGATAAAAATCAGACCGGTAAACGCGCCTATCGTACCAAAATGCTCCGCCGCCACATGGAATCCGATGTCATTATGTTCGCCTGCAACGGGACAACACTGTTTAACCTTTTGGAACCGCGGACTTTCCGTAACTTTCATAAAGGTGCAATCATCGATGGTCGTCGCGAGGCCGACCCGCAGCGGTATTGGTTCAGCCGGCTGGATACCTGGGTTTCATTTTATCGGAACGCCTCCAACATAACGACAGTGTTTCTGGAAGCCGGCACGCCACTGAAATTGACGCTGTCCGACACACCGCTACACAAAAAAATGATATTGCTCAACGCCAGCAAGGACAATCCCCAGGGCACCGGTTACATGGTTGAAAAATGGCCTGTCTTGCATCGGACCGAGTTTAACGTTGCCCGGGACATGTGGATGCTTTTGACCCCACGTATCGACAATCTCGAGAAACGTGGTATTTTCAACGAGCGCATCCGCAACCTTCAGATAGAGGGCGAAAAGGCGCTAAACATTGCAGAAACTGCTTTGGGCGATAAGCGCTATGGCCAATTTTATGAAGCCACTGCTCGTTCCTGGGCATTGGCCAGCCGGGTTTATGATGACGTCGAGAAAACCCAAAAAGATGTCCTCTACGGGGTGCTGTTTTATATCGCCCTGTTTGTGCCCTTTGCGTTTTGTCTGGAGCGGTTGCTTTTTTCTTATGCCAACATTTACAAACGTATTATTGCCTTTAGTTCAATTCTAGTCCTGCTGATCGTTATCATTTACAATGTCCATCCGGCATTTCGATTGGCCTACAGCCCGATGGTTGTCATTTTGGCATTTTTTATTATGGGGCTTTCGGTTATTGTGACGCTGATTATTTTTTTCCGTTTTGAGGAAGAAATGGCTCAGCTCCAGACCCGGGCCAAGCTGGTTCAATCCGGTGAAATCGGCCGCTGGAAAGCGTTTGTGGCTGCTTTTCTGCTGGGCGTCAGCAACCTGCGACGGCGACGCTTGCGCACCGCCTTGACCTGTACCACCCTGATCATTCTGACCTTCACCATCATGAGCTTTACGTCTGCCAAATCCATGCGGCGGCACGCTCGCGTCCTATTTGGCGGCAAAACCCCTTACCAGGGTTTTTTGCTAAAAAATGTAAACTGGAGAAGTCTGCCGCCGGAAGCCTTTGGCCGCATCGCAAATTCTTTCGGTGGTAAAACCATTGCCGTTCCCCGGGTATGGCTGGAAGATCAGGATCGAACGCGTTCAACTCGAATTCCCGTTTATGTCAACAACACGGTGTTTGAAGCTCAGGGAATGGTGGGGCTTTCAGCCGATGAGCCGATAGTTTCAGGACTCGACCGGATTCTCACGGCGGGTCGCTGGCTGCGACCCAATGAACCGCAATCGGTACTCATACCCCAGCGGATGGCCGACCAATTAAGCATCGATCTTTCCCGGCCGCTAAATCATACGGTAACCCTTTGGGGGATGCCGTTTAACGTTGTCGGTGTTTTCTCCGGCCAAAAATTACAACAACATATCGATTTGGACGGTGAACCTTTAACGCCGGTGATCTTTCCGCGGGAAATGTCATCAGAATTAACCGAAGTAGAAGAAGAAGCGATGCAATCCGGTGATGACGTGCGCGAGTATCAAAGCCGTTATCAGCACATTGCCGGGGATTTGACCCTTATTGTACCTTATCAAACCCTCCTGGCCGGCGGTGGTCATTTAAAGGGGGTTGCGGTTCGTTCTGAGTCGCAGGATTCCGTTCAGGCGACAGCCCAAAGCCTGGTAGATCGCTTCGGCTTATCTCTGTTCAGCGGGGAACCCGGCGGCATCTATCTGTATCATGCCAGTGACACGATGAGCTACAGCGGAGTGCCCAACATCATAATCCCCCTTGTTATTTCCGTTTTTATCGTTTTAAATACGATGATCAGCAGTGTCTATGAACGTAAACGGGAGATTGGGATTTACACCTCGGTGGGACTGGCGCCGTCGCATGTGTCCTTCTTGTTTGTCGCCGAGGCCATGGCCTTTGCCGTGTTGAGCGTGGTGTTCGGTTACTTGTTGGCTCAAATCAGCGCCAAGTTCCTGGCCGAAACCGCCCTATGGTCCGGTATCACTGTAAATTATTCCTCAATGGCCGGCGTGCTGGCCATGGTGCTGGTGATTATCGTCGTGTTGGTATCGGTTATTTATCCCTCCAAAGTTGCCGGTCAAATCGCTATTCCGGATGTCAATCGTTCCTGGACGCTGCCGGTGGCCCAGGGCAATATGCTGGAACTCACGTTGCCTTTTTTAATGAATTACCGAGAGCATCGTAGTGTCGGCGGTTATATTTTTGATTATTTCAAGGGCCACCAGGAAGTCTCTCACGGGATGTTTTCAACCGCCAACATCCAGTTCGGCTTTGTGTGCGCGGACCCTCCCGGGCTGACAAAAGAAACTGACGATTGCCCGGAAGACCAGTGTGATTACGACCAATGCCTTCAGATTAATTCCAGTGTTTGGCTGGCCCCCTTTGATTTCGGAATCATGCAGACGGTGGATTTTTTATTTCAGCCGGCTGAGGACGAGCCCGGATTCCTTAGCGTCAAGGTTCAACTGACGCGGGAGTCCGGTGAAGCCAATGCCTGGCGCCGAATCAATAAAACCTTTCTGCATGAAATACGCAGACAGTTGCTCGTGTGGCGCTCGTTTGACGACCCGACCAAAGAAAAATACGAACGGCTGTTAATGGATGCTGAAAAAAAGATAGGAATCCGATCCGATCAGGTAGTAGAGAGATGACAGAAAAGCAGAAGCGCTCCATTTCGCACTTATCTTCGGAGTCAAATGAATCGGAAAGCGTCGTCGAGAAAATCCGTTTGCGTGCCATCGTGATCGGATCCTGTCTTGCCGTTCTGATTTGCCTGGTGACCCCTTTTAACAATGCCTATCGCCATGGGACACCTCTGGGTGGCGGGCATTTTCCACTGGCGCCCTTTTATTTCCTAGTCTGGATGATGCTCATCACAGCGCTGATCCGTTGGATATTTAAAGGACGCAAGCTG
>CAMYLH010000168.1 GCA_947259065.1 uncultured Desulfobacterales bacterium | reverse complement strand
GAATTTTTACGGTTGAATACCGGTTCTTTGGAAAAAGGCAAAGATGCGGATATCGTGCTGATCGATTTGACCCGTCCGAATCTGATACCTTCACGCTTGGACAATATTGTTGAAAATTTGATCTGGGCCGCCGATGGCAGTGAAGTCAAGACCGTCGTTGCAAACGGTAAGGTCGTAAAATTAGATTATCGATTTACTTTATTGGATTTGGAAACAATTACTAAAGAAGTACAGTTATTATCGGAGATGTTGACGGATTATATGAAAACCGCCAAAAAGATAACCGGCACCGGCGCGCGGAAGACAGATGACAGAAGACAGAGATCAGAGGTCAGAGGACAGAGGTCAGAGGACAGAAACAGGATAACAGCGATAAACGATGAATAGTTTATCTGATCTTTGTCCTCCAAACCAGGACAATTTTGCAAACAGCGCATTTAACTATTGAGCTGCCGATTCATGTTCTTCCCTACTACTTTCCGGATCTTTACGATCCTTCTGTAATTGGCATGGATCTCAATAGGCTATAGGAATGATCTCCACAGTTTTTGAAATAACCCCAAACTATTAAACTTAAATAAACTATTTAAATAATTGATTTAAATATTGTATTGACAATATTTTTATTATCCAACATAATTAAAGTATGAAAAATCTAATAAAAAAAATCTTCACGGACTTAAATCAGGCTATTGAACTAGAAAACCTTCAACGTGTAAAGGACGGTACACTAACAATTCCGAAATCTGAGGTTCTACTTTTTGATCAAATGAGTCTGATGGTAAACGAATCAGTGGCAACAATTCTAAACTTAGCCCAAACTGGTGACATGGATGCCAAATTGCGAATGGATTATTTTGCAAAAAAAAAGCTGATGGATTTATTAGAAGCAAATGGTCTGGTCTATGATGAGGATAGTCATTTAACATGGATCCCCGAAAAAAAAAAACCAAAGAAGTCGAATTGTTCAAGTTTAAAAATATTGAAGTGAAATTGATCGATGCTGAATCCACCTTGGTGAGCAAAGCGATCCATGCCCCAAAAAAAAATAAACAGCTTATTAGACAAGCAATAGCGAGTGACAAGTTTCCGGATCTGGTTGATCGAATTATCGAAAATAAGGGGAAACTGGATTTTTTTCTTGAGGATAACAGTGAATAAAAGAGCTTTTATCAAAAAAATTAAAGAAATTGCTCAACAGGATAAAAGACGAAGACTGGATTCAAGATATTTGAAGGTCATGGGTTTTCTTGTTGCTAAAGGCTTTTTGTATACCAATAAAAAAATTCACCTCAACCCAAATGGGCATATAAATCTAACAGATGCCATTTGGGCCGGACGTTTTGTAGAACCACGAATTCTCGAAGTTCTGCCGGCAGCTTATGAGAGATTTAAAAGGCATTTCTCAGGCGATGCTGAAACCGTTGAAATGCTCGAGCAGATCATTGACAGGATCAAACAAAAAAGCGATCATAAAAATGAATTTTATGGAATATCCATCGAAAAAATCAGGCCTTGGTTTTTCATCCGATTGCGAGATAGAAGATCGAAATCTTTAGATGAAAGAAAAGTGTCCAAAACGTTTCGATTTAAACCCGAAACAGTGAATATTTTAAAAAAATTGAAAGATCAAACCGGTCAATCTGAAACGGCAATTTTGGAAAACCTAATTGCAGCAAAAAGAGTGGACAGCAGCTATAAAATTTAGGCTATAAATAAATATCAACCTTGTGTACTTTTGGGCAGAAAAGTACTAAGTGCCGGCGTCTGGGTTTTATAATTTGAAAATTCGGAATTGCTGTTGATCAGATTTGTTCAACAGGCAGCAGAAATCTTCAATTAGGACACAGATCTTCACAGATTTCCACAGATATTTGGTTTTTTGTAGCTTTTAATATCCTGCTAATCCGTGTTCATCCGTGTCCCCAAAATGGAAATTCCTCTACATTCAGGCTACAGGTTATTCAGCAAACCGGTTTTAGCGTTGAACTCCTCGATCAACTCGTCAATTTGATCCACACAGGTCGGGATGCTTTCCCAGTAGTCGTCGTTATACCATTGCTGCTGAATTTCTTCGAAGGTTTTCCCCTGCTGTTCCACCCAGGTGTAGTACTTGAGGTTGTGAATGCGCTTGCGGCCGTAGTAGGTCAGCTCTTCCATGTTGTCGATCGTCAACCCTTGCAGATGCTGCGCGTAGACGGCAGCGGCGTCGGATTCCGTGAATTCTCCGTGCGCTTTGGTTAGCTCCCCCAGGCGGCTGGTATACATTTCCATGGAGTCGGTCAGTACGGTCATAATGATATCGTTTGGACCCAGTTCATAGTATTTGGCGAATTTAATGGCACCGGCCAGGTTGCCGGCACACGAAATCCCCAGCTGTTCCAGCCCGTTGACCCATGTTTCGGGCAGCCCTTTTGACACCAGGTATTTTTTCCCGGCCGGTTCGTTGAAAAGTCGGATAAGACTGATGGGGGTTTGGTCGTCAACGGCGATGATCATGTCCGTGTTTTTCGTATTATGAATCCAGGGTACATGCTTATCACCGATGCCTTCGATGCGGTGTGCGCCGAAACCGTTTTGAAGAAGGGTCGGACACTGCAGGGCTTCCGCCGCGGCAATTTTGCTGGCGGGGAATCGTTTTTTCAGATAATCGCCGCAGGCGATGGTACCGCCGGAACCGGTTGCCGAGACAATCCCCCGGAACGTATCTCCGGGCCCCATAATGCCCTCGAGCACCTCGATCATCGCCGGACCGGTGATTTCATAATGCCACAGGTAGTTGCCGAACTCATCGAATTGATTGAAGATGACAAGATCCTGGCCGGATTTCCGCAACTCCCAGCATTTGTCGAAAATTTCCTTGACATTGCTTTCGCTGCCCGGCGTTTTGATGGTTTCACCCGCCACTGAGGCCAACCATTCAAATCGTTCCTGACTCATTTCTTCGGGGAGAATGGCGATGGAGGCGCAACCTAACAGTGTGGCGTCGTAAGCCCCGCCGCGGCAATAGTTGCCGGTGGACGGCCATACGGCTTTTTGAGTGCTGGGATCGAATTGACCGGTTACCAGCCGGGGAACCAGACAGCCGAACGCGGCACCGACCTTGTGCGCGCCGGTGGGAAACCACTTGCCGACGGGGGCCACGATCCGTGCCGCAACACCGGTCAACTCCCGGGGGAATTCAATAAAATTAACGCCGCCAAAACCACCGCCGTGGACAACGGGCTCGTTGTGCCAGGTGATGCGAAACAGGTTCAGGGGGTCGATATCCCACAGACCGATGTTTTTTAATTTTGTGACGATGGGGTCCGGAATCAGACCGGGGTCACGCTGCTGCTTCAAGGTCGGAATAATGATGTTTCTTTCCCGGGCTCTTTGCACGGCCCTTTCGAGCGCTTGGGGATTCACATTTAAATCGATCACAATCATTTCTCCTTTTTTTTAAGTCTTGGAGTGATGGAATATTAGAATAATTATTGAAGGCCATTGTTGACATGGCCACAAAAAGGCGCAAAAAGCACAAAAATGAAATCGACAGAATTCCTTCATTCTTCAATCTTCAATCACTGTCCCAGTCCGCCACCACCTGCTCGAGGGCCGCAACATCCGGTTGAATCCGAAACGGTTTGGTATCGACCAGATCGACCGCCTGCATCGCACCGGCAACATCCTTCAACCCATTGCCCGTGTTGAGTACCACAATTTCTTCGTCGCCGGAAACCAATCGCCGGTTCACCGCGTTCACCAGCCCGGCATAGGCAGCCGCTCCGGCCGGTTCGGCAAAAACCCCGGTGCGACGCGCCAAGTCCGGAATTGCGGCCAAAATATCGTCGTCCGAAAGGCGAATGTAGGCACCGCCGGTCTCCGTTACAGCGGCCAGCGCCTTGATACGGTCGCTGGGCAGCCCGGCACTGATGCTGTCGGCAACGGTGTGAGCGGTTATCGGCGGCTTGGTGAGAATATCCTCCCCATTCTTCCAGGCCGTATACAGATAACTGCTGCCCGCTGCTTGAACCCCCATGAGCTTCGGCATTTTGTCGATCCATCCCAGTGCGAGCAAGTCTTTTAACCCTTTGTGCAGGCTCCCAATGATACAGCCGTCGCCCACGGAAACAAAAATACGGTCCGGCGCCTTCCACGCGAGTTGTTCACAGATCTCATAGGCGGCGGTCTTCTTGCCTTCGGTCATATAGGGATTATATCCGGAATTGCGGTTGTACCAGCCATAGTTTTTAGCGGCTTTGAGGCAAAGCTCAAACGCATCATCATAGGACCCCTTTACCAGAATAACCCGGGATCCGAACACCAGCAGCTGTGCTATTTTAGCCTGGGGGGCGGTTTCCGGTACGAAAATCACATTCGACTGCCCAACGCTGGCGCACAGACCGCTTAAGGCTGCGGCGGCGTTGCCGGTACTGGCCGTCGTAACTATCCCGGCGCCCTTTTCCATGGCTTTTACCACCGCCACAGCGCTGGCCCGGTCCTTGAAAGATGCCGTCGGCTGAAGTCCGTCGTCTTTGACCCATACCGTTTTGAGCCCCAGCGCGGAGGCCAGCCGTGGCGCGGCATATAAGGGTGTCCAGCCCACTGCCAGCGGCGGGACCGCTGCATCGGGTCGGACCGGCAGCATGGGTTTGTAACGCCAGATGGTAAAGTTGTCGGCCTGCAGAAGATTTTCCCTGCTGATCTGCCGTCCAATAAAGTTGTAGTCGTATTGAACGTCAAGAACCCCATCGTCCCCATGATCCGGGCAAACATAGTCGATCTCATCGGGACGATACTGCTTGCCGCACACAAGACATTTCAAGCTGAGAATATTATCCAATTTTCTAACCGATCCTTCGTCATTCGTTATTCGTTATTCGTTATTCGTTATTCGTCATTCCTAACAGCTTGGCTAAAAGATTAAGGGGGATATGTCAATAACTTTTATAAAAACCATCAAGCTTTTTAATTCTCTTTCAAATTTTTAACAATATAACTGCAATTCTAATCCAAATACCTGGTATATAACTTTGATAAACCGTAAAAATTAAATAACAATCTGACTCAGTCTATGCCGGCTTCGACGTTCCTCTGCCGAATATAAGGTCGTACTTGCACTCGAAAATAGGATGTGATAATCATCGACCACAAGCAGGGCTGATGGTATGAGGATGACCCTTTGAAGGGACCGGGGCCACATCTGCTGGTGGCCGCTGATTCAATTCATAAACCGCCGGCATCGGGTTTGCACCCATCAAACATGCCCTCGCGGTAACGGTAGAACCTTTTAAACTCTCATCCCGATAGGTCGGGGCGGCTTTATGAATTGAGATGCATGAAATAATTTATTACCTAAAAAGGAGGATAAAATGAAAAATAACAGAATATTATCAGTGTTGACGATGTTAGCTATCTTCACCTGGATCCTTTTTGCCGGTGGTGCACCGGTAACGGCTGACGCCGCGGAACCCCAGAAAATTGCCTTCATTTACGTCAGTTCGGTGGGAGATCTGGGATGGAGCTATGAACATGATAACGGCCGCAAGATGCTGGAGGCCGAACTCGGCGATAAGATAAAAACCGCCATTATC
>CAMYLH010000167.1 GCA_947259065.1 uncultured Desulfobacterales bacterium | reverse complement strand
CTGGGGGCGGCCGTGGCTTGCTGGCTGGGCAAAGCAGGGGCGGCGGTCACGCTTATCGCCCGATCGGAAGAAAAGCTTAATGAGACGGGCGACGATGTTCGACGTCTGGGCGGCGAGCCTCTGGTATGCAGGGCGGATGTGTCCCGATACGATGCCTGCCACAAAGCCGTTGACAAAACGTTGGACCGTTTCGGGCGGATTGATACGCTGGTGAACAATGCCGCTAGTGTTCAACCGATTTCCGGCATCGCCCGGACCGATCCGGCCGACTGGCGATACAACCTAGAAGTGAATTTGTTCGGTCCGTTCAATCTGATCAGGGCCGCCGTTGTCGCTTTACGTCGGCAAAAGGGACGGGTTGTAAATGTAAGCAGCGGCGCCGCCAATCTGGCGCTGGAATCCATCAGTGCCTATTGCACCGGCAAGGCCGCCCTGAATCATTTTACGCGAATTCTGGCTGCCGAAGAACCTGGATTGACAGCCTTAACCGTGCGGCCGGGAGTTGTTGACACGGATATGCAGACCTTAATTCGGCAGGAGGGCCCGCGGGCCATGCCGTCCGAGCAGGCGGACTATTACCGGCAACTTAAAGATCAAGGCGAACTGGAGCCGGCGGAAATTCCGGCCCGCTCCATTGCCTGGCTGGCGCTTTATGCACCGCATGAATTCAGCGGCCGCTTTTTGGATTACGATGATGATAGAATTAGCAAACCGGCGTTGGCAGTGTTCGGGGAGCGTTTTTCTAATTGATACTGAATAAGAACCGATTCAAGAAAGGTCTATTAGATTCTATGAAATTTCAAGTTCGGAGGGGTAAAAATAATTCTAATAAAATTTAAATGATCCTGTATAAAAGATTACCAAGTTTTTCTAACAAATCACTACTGACTTCTTCAAATTCGATTCCCATTCCCATGCGATTTGCATTAGCCACTTCACCTTTGATCCTGATTGATTCGTCATCGCTGTCCAACTGGATTTGCAGCATGACTTTTGCTCCAACTGAAAGTGGTTTTTTAGCCTCTATGAAACAGCCATCCCGACTAATATTGACAATAATATGGTTGAAAACGCGATCACAGTAAAAATACTTAACAGGAAGTCTACAGACTTTTCGGGCGGATGATCTTTTTTCTGTAAGAATTAAATTTTCAACCTTCTTTAACAGAAATCGTTGCTCTTCCGGGTTTAACGTTAAGATCAGATTGAACAACTTTGTCATATAGATATTGTATTTTTGAAATTTAATTTCAGATAAACTCATGACGACAATATATGACCTCCATGGTTAGAAATTTTTGCAAATGCCCGCAATTTTAATCAACCTTCAATGGAACTGATCCTATCTTAGTTATCGGAACTTTTTTTTCAGACTTAAAAAAAAGATTATTGCAGCATTAGGAGAATATCGAGAGGTTACTGAATATACGAATAAAACAATCTTAAGAAATTAATTTCAATGTGTTAAGCGATTTACAATCTCTTCGATCGTTGTGGCCAAATCCATGAAATTTATCTGCAATTCTTTCTGCGGGTCATTCTTCTCATGCCGGCTATAGTCCAAACCAAACCGCAGATCGATTGCAATATTTCTTGCCCGACAATAGTTATCCAGAGACGGCTTGGTCATACTGCCGATCAAGTAGGCGCCTGCCGCCGCGCCCCATTCGAAGTGGGGGCCGTCGCCTCCGCTGTCTCCCAGCAAAATAGTCTTTGCGGCCGGAATGGCAAGTGTATGGGCGATCTTGCCGGTATTTTTACCCTTGTCACGCGTCTCAAAGAGCTTATAAAAACGCGGGGGCATGCCTGACTTTTCAGGGTAGCGTATCATGGGGTGTGCCGATATTACCGGCACTGGCGGCAGCAGGCTTTTGGCAAAAATACGCTGGAAATAGCCGATCATGCCGGTGGTATTGATCATAAACAGAATGTTATTACTTGAGCACCATTCGATCAGGTCCGGCACGCCCGTATAGGTGGTGAAGGATTCGTCCAGGTACGCATCCATTTGGTCCGGGGTGATGGCTTCTGGCAGCGATTCCCGGATTTGCACGGCGGCCTCATCCAGGGTGATAAGATTGCCGGTGTATTGCCGGAACACCGCCGCCAAATCGGCTTTCAAACGCGGATAGGCAAAAGACATGCAATCAAACGGCCCGCAGGGAGCCAGACACTCGTTCCAGTCCGATGACACCATGGCTTTGTAGTGTTCGATCATTTTTGATGGGTCACGAATTCAAATTGGGGCGGATACTCAAAATGCTTTTTTAAATAGCACAGCTTCATGGCCCGGATCAGGGCCGAGGTGTATTTTTGTGGAAATTCCGGCGCGAGATCAATGTTGTAAATCATTTTTTCAACCAGACGGGTTTTATCATGGGACTGCACTTCAACGGAAATCTTTAATTGACCGGGGTCAATCTTGCGTCTTTTACAAAAATCCAATGCATAAAGCCCCATACATGCTCCCACGGCTGCAAAAAATAAGTCCGAAGGGGTCGATGCGGTATGGTCCCCGCCGTCTTCTTTGCTTTGATCGGTTTTAATCGTAAAGCCCTTATAATCGGAATTAACTTTTCTACCTCCGGGGAATTGTATTTCCATGCTCGCGTTCATAATGATCTCTCCTTGTACTCGATTCTGGTTGCTGGATGCTCGATACTCGATGCTGGATACTCGATCCTCGATACTCGAAGCTGGATACTCAATGCTGGATACTGGATACTCGATTCGTTTAAACTGATGCAACCTATCGAATGGTTTGAGTTCTGTCAATTGTGTTGTAGACAGACCGGGTATCTTCCGCTATAAGATTATCCAGGAAGCATAACTTAAATTTTTATGATGTTGTATTCTTGGATTTTGTATTAAATGCAGACTTGACGGTTCTTGCATAAAAGCTATACTTGGATTAACCAATAACGGCGACTCAGAAGTATTTAGGTCTATGGAAGTTGGGAATATCGATCATGACGAATGGCATCAATTCAAAGAATCCCATGGATTAAAGCACAAAGAATGATATGAAATACTTACCGATTGAATCCGATCTGTTTATTCAAAACCGCAAGCGATTTGTTGAAAAGCTTAAACCGAATTCCATTGCGGTGTTCAATTCAAACGATGTCATGCCCACCAGTGCGGACGGCACCCATTCCTTTATTCAGCAGACCGATTTGTTTTATCTGAGCGGCATTGATCAAGAGGAGAGCACGCTGGTAATTTGCCCGGATGCCAGGGAGGAAAAGCACCGGGAAATCTTGTTTCTGAAGGAAACCAACGAGCAGATTGCCTTATGGGAGGGTCAAAAATACACCAAAGAGGAAGCCACGACCGTTTCCGGCATAAAAACGGTTTATTGGAATAACGAATTTAACAATATTTTCAAACCGATGGTCTTTCAATCCGAGAGGATCCATTTGAACACCAATGAGCATCTGCGGGCGGATGCCAGTGTGGAGACCAGAGACAAGCGCTTCCTTCAGTGGTGTCGTGAGACCTTTCCATTGCATCGTTACCGGCGACTGGCGCCGATCATGCAGGATTTACGCATCGTTAAATTGCCGCCGGAGGTGGATCTGATCAAAACGGCCGGCAACATCACCGATCAAACATTTCGTCGCCTGTTGGGCTTTATCAAGCCCGGGGTTTGGGAATTCGAGATCGAGGCCGAGATTTGTCACGAGTTTTTGAGGAACCGTTCTAGAGGACCTGCCTTTGAGACGATTATTGCTTCAGGTGTTGATTCCTGCACCCTGCATTATGTCAGAAATGATAAGCAGTGCCGCGAAGGCGACCTGGTACTGATTGACTTCGGCGCTGAGTACGCCAACTATGCGGCAGATGTGACGCGCACGGTTCCGGTAAGCGGTCGGTTTTCCAAACGGCAAAAAGAGGTCTACAATGCGGTTTTAAATGTACATAAAACCGCCATTCAAATGCTGACGCCGGGAAAAACCCTTGATGAGTATACCCGGGAAGTCGGAAAGGTAATGGAAACCGAGTTGATTGGCCTGGGACTGCTCGATGCCGGGGAAGTGAAAAAGCAATCCGAGGACAAGCCGCTCTACAAGAAGTATTTCCCCCATGGCACCTCCCATCACCTGGGCCTGGATGTGCACGATTATGGTGACAAGTACCGGAAATTTGAACCCGGGATGGTACTTACCTGTGAACCCGGTATTTATATCAAAGACGAGGCCATCGGTATCCGGATTGAAAACGATATCTTAATCACCAAGGACGAACCGCTGGATCTAACGGACGATATACCGCGAGAGGCCGAGGAGATCGAAGATTTGATGAATCGATAACAATATAGAGGTGGGTTTATGGGAAAACATCTGGTTATCGTCGGTGCCGGTCACGCACATTTAACCGTCTTAAAAAACCTCAAAGAATTCAAAGATTCCGGTCACGATGTCACTGTCGTCAGCGCAAGCCCCCTTCACTATTATTCCGGGATGGGGCCCGGAATGCTGTCGGGGATTTACAGGCCAGAGGAAATCCGCTTTAACGTAAAGAAAATGTCCGAAGACCGGGGTGCCGCTTTTGTTGAAGACAAGGTCGTCAGGGTAAAACCGGATGAAAGGAAGATAGACCTGCAGTCCGGCAATGAGATTCTCTACGATGTAATATCATTGAACACCGGCAGTTTTGTGCCCGTAGCGGAATCGATGCTCACCGATGAAACGGTTTTTACCGTCAAGCCCATCGAAAATCTTCTAAAGGCAAATCGGAAAGTCGTCGAAATTTTAAAAACCCGGGAATTGAAAGCGACCGTCGTCGGAGGAGGTCCGACCGGCGTTGAGGTTGCCGGCAACCTGGACCGTCTGGTCAGAAATGAGTCGGGTCGGTGCCGGATTACCCTTGTCGCCGGAACGCGTCTGCTTGCCCAATTTAAAGGCAGTGTACGGCGGCGCGCCCTGGATTCATTGCACGGCCGGAATGTGCAGGTGATGGAAGACGTCAGACTGGATTCTATCGAGGACGGTTCTGTGGCGCTCTCCAATGGCGCTGTTGTGGATAGCGACATCATTTTTATGGCGATCGGCGTCAAGCCGTCTGCTCTGTTTGAGAACTCCGGGCTACCCACCGGCAGGGACGGCGGTATGCTGGTCAATCAATATCTGCAGTCCGTCTCTCATGCGGAAATTTTTGGCGGCGGTGACTGTATCAGCTTTGAACCGCAGCCCCTGGCTAAAGTCGGCGTGTATGCCGTCCGGCAGAATCCTATCCTGCTGCATAATCTTCTAAGCGCCTTAAACGGTCATAAGCTGCGACCGTTTGTACCCCAGAAATCAATTTTACTAGCCCTGAATTTGGGGGACGGTACGGCCATCGTTGACTGGCATGCCATAGTATGGGGCGGCAAACTCGGATTTGCCCTGAAAAACTATATTGACCGGAAGTTTATGCGGGCCTTCCAGGTGTCGGGAGAGCTTGGTTGATTGGTGATCGCTCAATTGGTATTGAGGTGTCATGGGAAATAGCAGGTGGTGTTTCGGTTTCAGCAATTAAAAAATCCCAAATGACAAATCACAAATACCAAACAAAACACAATGACCGAAATTCAAAATCCCAAAC
>CAMYLH010000166.1 GCA_947259065.1 uncultured Desulfobacterales bacterium | reverse complement strand
CTTTCTTTCATGCGCGTAAAGCCGGATATGCCTTTATACTGACGAAGGGAATAGAATTGATCACGCCGGCCCGTCAGTAATTTATGCGCATAGGCCTGGTGTCCGACATCCCAGATGAGCTTATCATTCGGCGTGTCAAAGACATAATGGATCGCAATGGTTAATTCAACCGAACCAAGACTTGAGGCCAGATGTCCGCCGTTTTTCGATACGACTTCAACAATAACTTTACGAATTTCTTGAGCCAGGTTCGGAAGTTCTTTTCTTGAAAGTTTCTTTAAGTCAGCTGGCGTATTGATCTTTTCTAAAAGGCTCAACGTAATTGAACTCCATTTTTAGTATTACCGCTTTCTTTCAATGATATAGGTTGCCAATGCACGCAGTGGATCTGCCTTTTTATCAAAAACTTCAAGCGTCTGCAATGCATCGTTCACAAGATTTTCAGCAAATTGTCTTGACGCTTCGAGGCCCAGAATGGCAGGGTAGGTGTTTTTTTCACGTAATTTGTCAGTACCTACAGCCTTGCCCATCACTTTCGGATTGCCTTCAACATTCAGGATATCGTCAGTCACCTGAAATGCGAGACCGATTTTGCCCGCGTAAGTTTTCAGGATTTCCATTTGGCTTTTTCGAGCATTTACCAGCAATGCGCCGCATAGCAAAGATGCCTCAATCAGTGCCCCTGTTTTTAAGGCATGCATGGATTTAAGTTCATCAACCGTAAGATGCCGTCCTTCGGAAGCCATGTCCAACATCTGTCCCCGGATCATGCCCTGATAACCGGCCGCGGTGGAAATGATCTGAATGACCTTCAACCAATTGGAAGAATGATTTTCATCGGTATATTGAACCGACGAAAGTACCTGAAAAGCAAGCGTCAGCAATGCATCCCCCGCCAGAATAGCAGTAGCTTCATCGAAGGCGACGTGACAGGTTGGTTTTCCCCGGCGAAGATCGTCATTGTCCATGGCGGGCAAATCATCGTGAATGAGGGAGTAGGTGTGGATCATTTCCAAGGCACAGGCCGCCGGCAATACATCCTGCAGTTTTCCGCCCACGGCTTCGGCTGCGGCAAGGCACAAAACAGGTCGAATCCGTTTGCCGTCGGCCATCAGTGAATATTTCATGGCTTCGGTAATCGGTTCGGAAAGTTGTGAATCATGCAATATTTTTTCAAGTGCAACGTTAATTTGCTGATTTTGTTTTTTTATATATGCACTTAATTCAAACATAATCCATCTATCTGTAAAGATCCACCAGTCCGTAATTTTTATTAGTCGTCATCGTTTTTCTCAGAGATCCCATTTTCAGATACAAATGGTATCTCGGATACTTTTCCGCCACTGGAGTCTCGCATCAATAGTGTAATTCTTTTTTCGGATTCGTCCAATTTTTCAGAACAATATTTTGATATTTTTATCCCTTCTTCGAATTTTTTAATTGCCTTTTCCAGGGGCATATCATCGGTTTCCAGGTCTTGAACAATTTGCTCAAGTTGTTTCATCGCCATCTCAAATGTTTTTTTAGCCATAGGTTGATTTTCCTTTTACGCGAACAAATAGCCGACCGCGGGCCACCATGACTTCCAAATCCTGATTCAACGACACCGTCTCAGGGTCGTTTACCACGGTTTTTGCGGGGATGGTGCGGGTAATACTGTATCCCCGCTTCAGGATGGCCTTGGGGCTCAGGGCCTGCAATTTTGCCGATAGCTCATGAATTTTTATTTTTTTTAACTTATAATATACTTCATATGTTTTTAATAGGTTATTATAATTTTGTTGAAGTTTTATATTAATATTTTTAACTAAATCAATCGGGCTATTGGCGTGAAGTCTGTCATCCCAAAAACCGTGGTGTTTACGTTCACGCAGGATTCGATGGAACAGAACCCGGTTTAAGCGTGCTGTCAGATCGTCCAATTTCAAGTAAGAATCTTCAAGTTTTCGTCTAGGATCTACCAGGCGGTTGGATTGTTCATTCAGTTTATTTTTTAAATATTTGAAATAATGACTTATTCTAATCTTTAAAAGTACCAAAATGTCTTTACAGCGCTGTTCAAGTTCGGATTTCTTCGGCACAACGAGTTCGGCGGCTGCAGACGGTGTGGGAGCGCGCAGGTCGGCTACAAAATCGGAAATCGTGTAATCGGTTTCATGACCAACTGCTGAAATGATTGGAATTTCGGACGCAAAAATTGCCCTGGCGACAGGCTCCGAATTGAAAGCCTGTAAATCTTCCAGGGATCCGCCGCCCCGAGCCAGAATCGCCACATCCGTGTCTTTAGTAGAATTCAGCAATTGTAAAGCGGCAACAATTTGATCGGCTGCACCTTCGCCCTGGACTTTGACCGGAATGATCTGAACTGGTAAATTTGGAAAGCGGCGATTGATTATTTGCAGAATGTCGTGGACAACCGCACCTGATGGTGAAGTTATGATACTGATTTTATGTGGTAAAAATGGCAATGATGTTTTGCGAGCTTCATCAAAATAGCCTTCAGCGGCAAGACGGTTTTTAAGCTTTTCAAAAGCGATCTGAAGAGCTCCAGCACCTGAAGGTTCCAAATATTCCAGGATAACCTGATAAGTACCGCGAGGTTCATAAACACTGATCCGGCCCATACCGGTCACATTTAGTCCGTCTTCAGGCTCAAATTTCAGATTTCGTTGCTGGCCGCGAAACATCACGCTGCTAATTTGGGATGCTTCATCTTTTAATGTAAAATAAAAATGACCGGAGGCAGGGATACGGAAATTTGAAATTTCTCCAAAAATCCAGACAAAGGGGAAGTTTTCTTCAAGTAAACTTTTAATATTCGCGTTGAGTTCGGAAACCGTATACATATTTTTTCGGCTGCCGGCTGCATTGGATTGAATGAGTTGGTTTTCACTGAACATAATTGAGATTTTTACAACGTCTGATAAGATGTATTATGTAAACTTTTTGATAGGATCAAGAAATCTCTACGTTCCTATGGTTTGAATGCCCTTCTTTTCCAATATTTCACGAATTGCTGGAATGATATAAAGGTCTTCATGAGGAAATTCTGTCAGATAAGACGCCAGGATGTCAATTTTTTTGTGAATAGATTTGTGTTTATCCATGACAAACAGATTCTTACCCTTGACTTTGCACAAGCCGCTTTTCACCTTGATGCCAGTTGTTCGAAGGTTTTGTTCGGACACGGTGATCTCAAATTTTTCTGCCAGATCTTTAAGTTCCTGGTAGATTTGTTCCGGCTTCATATCAGTAAGAATCCGACTTGATCTTGAAAAAAGTGATGATTGGTATTATTATTACAGCATAAATAAAGACAACTAATCATTTAAAATTATACAGGAGGCAGCAATGGAATCCGTACCCCTTAAGCAGACTCAAGTCCAAACTCAGGTCAATGCATTTATTCGCAGTGTTTATAACTGGATGGCCATCGGTTTGGGGCTTACCGGCCTGGTGGCTCTTTATGTCGCCAGCAGCCCTTCTTTAATACAACTGATCTTCGGCAACAAAATTTTGTTTTTCGGCTTGATTATTGCGGAACTTGCCCTGGTCTTTACCATCAGCGCAAGGGTTCAAAAGATGCAGGCATCCACTGCCACGGCACTATTCGTCCTTTATTCTGCGCTGAACGGTGCCACCTTGTCTTTTATCTTTCTGGTGTATACTGCTTCATCCATTACTTCAACATTTTTTATTTGCGCGGCTACCTTTGTTGTCGTCAGTCTTTACGGGTGGACCACCAAACGGGATTTGACCTCCATGGGCGGCTTTCTGACAATGGGATTGATCGGTATCATCATTGCCTCGGTGGTCAATATGTTTTTCCGCAGTTCCGCAATGAGCATGATCATCAGCTACATCGGCGTCATCGTTTTTGTGGGACTGACCGCCTATGATACCCAGCACCTTAAGACCATGGCCATGACTCAGCCGGATGGTTTAGGGGCCGCTGTGGTCAGAAAAGGCGCTATTTTAGGTGCGCTGAAATTATATCTAGATTTTATCAACCTCTTTCTGATGCTGCTGAGAATTCTTGGCGGTCGCGAGTAATCGTCAATCGTTGAACCGGGGAGCAAGTGATTTGATTTCCCCGGTTCTCCAATTCACCTTCGCCCCACCATTAGATACCAATCATATTATTAATAACATCAGATATTTGTTTGCAATATCTTTGAGTATCACTTTCACTGGGTCCTTCCACCATAATCCGGCAAATGGGTTGTGTGCCGGAATAGCGTACGAGCACCCTGCCCCGGTCCCCTAATTCGGATTCCGCCGATTTAATGGCATCGACAACCTCCGGAATGGATTCAATGTCCGGTTTGCTGTGAACGTTTACATTGATCAAAACCTGGGGATAGGGGGACATCATGCTGCTTAACTCCGAAATGGGCTTGTTTTCAGCCTGTAAGGCTTCGATCAGCTTCAGGGCCGTTAAGCTGCCGTCTCCGGTGGTATGGCAATCGGAAAATATCATGTGGCCCGAATTCTCGCCGCCAATCACCGCGCCACAGGCATTCATTTTTTCCATGACGTAACGGTCACCGACTTTGGACTTTTCATGACGGATACCCATTTTTTTAAGTGCAACGCCCAGCCCCAAATTACTCATTACCGTGCTGACGACGCATTGGTTTTTTAAACGCCCCTGATGCTTCATTAAATGGGTGCAAATCAGCAGGATTTGGTCGCCGGATAAAATTTGGCCTTTTTCATCCACGGCAATCAGTCGATCCCCATCCCCATCCATCGCCAGGCCGATATCCGCCCTAGTTTTCAATACCATTTGAATCAGGCTTTCGGGATGTTCGGATCCGCAATGGTGATTGATATTTTTACCGTCCGGAACAACGCCTATAGCTTCAACCTCGGCACCAAGATCAGAAAATAATCGCGGAGCTGTCCGGGACGTCGCACCATTGGCGCAATCCAGTACAATCTTTAAGTCTTTTAGCGAAAAATCTGCCGGTAAGGTACTTTTAAGAAAGCCAATATATTTCTCAGAGGCACCCGTTTGGTGGATCACCGTGCCGGTTTCAGGCACGGTTTGAGACGGATCGGCGATGGTGTCACCCAATACCAATCTTTCGATTTCAGTCTCTTTTTCATCGGAAAGCTTATATCCGTTTCCTTTAAAGAGCTTTATCCCATTGTCATAAAAGGGATTGTGAGAGGCTGAAATCACAACCCCCGCTTGGGCTTTAGCGGCAGATGTCGTAAAGGCAACCCCAGGAGTGGGAAGTACACCGGTCAGATATGCATCACCTCCGGCCGAGCAGATACCGGCAACCATCGCAGACTCCAGCATTGGTCCGGACAAGCGGGTGTCCCGGCCGATAATGATTTTCGGCTTTCCCCTGTGATCTTTAAATACCGTGGTAACCGCCCTGCCTACACGTACTGCCATCTCGGCTGTCATCGGGTATTCATTAGTGCATCGTTTTTGTTTCTACTTTGTCACACTATCATAGCAATGAGAAAATGAGCTAAAGTTTGAAATGAACTAAAATGAGCTAAAATTTCGGTATTCTGTAAATTTTATAAAAAGAGATACCGCGCAGCGTTTCCTTAATTTTAGGCATTTTAGGCAGTTTAGATCATCTTAGGCATTCGTTTATTCTGTTCTATACAAGCGAGGGCACGATGCGTTGCGCTGCCGCCGTGATGCTGTCTACAATCCCCTGAAGCCATCGGACGCCGTTTTCTGAATCCTCTGCCGCAAGTGTCTGTATGACGGCAATGTAATCTTTGCCGGTTGCCGATATGCCCTTGGAAACATTTTCAAGGAATTTATCCCTGAGTCCCGTATCCCCTTCTTTTTGCTGGTGAACTTGGAAAGAATCATTCAATTCGGGCCAGCATTCATAAATTTCCGACTTCTGATGCCCGGTTTCCGGCGTTTTCAGGCAAACCGCTTCCAGCCGTTTGATTCGTTCCTCGATGGCTGCCTGGATATTTTTATTAAGCCCCAACATTAGGGTTTCGGGAAATCTTTTTGATATAAATAGCGTTCGTACTTTTCGATACCACTGCTGCAAAGCGATCAGATTTCCGATATAGATGATGTTGTTTCGTATGATTCTTTTGTTGCCGTGGAATTTTCCCGGCGCAAAGGGAACACTGCCGCCCTTCCCTTCTCCGCCGTAAATCAGCCGGTCTTGTCGGATTTCATCTTTACGGACAATGGTACCGGCTGCAACGGTAATG
>CAMYLH010000165.1 GCA_947259065.1 uncultured Desulfobacterales bacterium | reverse complement strand
TTCTGACTTTTTACGAATCCATCCATAGTCAATCGTCAATTATCCGCCTTGTGTGCTTCTCGCTTGATCCTAATGGAATCACGTGCTATTTTTATCTCCTATCATAGCATGATTGGCACCAATTTACTATTGTGAAAAAAAATCAAAAAACCATATTTTGCTGTCAAAGCTGCGGATTTCAGACTGCCAAGTGGATGGGCAAATGCCCGGACTGCGGCTCATGGGATTCATTTGTGGAGGAAAGATCAATCGCCGGTTCAGGCCGGCAGGGCTTCAAGGCCATTTCCTCGCCGCAAACCGCACCGGTGCCGATTCATTCCATCGATTTGGAAACGGAACTAAGACTGCACACGAAGATCAAGGAATTTGATCGTGTACTGGGCGGGGGCCTGGTACCGGGCACCCTGGTTCTGATCGGTGGAGATCCGGGAATCGGTAAATCCACCCTGATGCTGCAGGCCTTAAACGGACTCGCCGGCCAGGGGCACAAGGTCCTTTATGTCTCCGGCGAAGAGTCCATTCGTCAGATCCGACTGCGCAGCAATCGGCTCAATACGGTTGCTCCGGATCTGCTAGTGGTTTCCGAGGTCGAAATTGAAGCTATCCTGACCATGATTGACACCACCAAACCCAAGGCAGTGGTGGTCGATTCGATTCAAACCATGTTTAACGGAGACTTGACCTCTGCGCCGGGCACTGTCAGCCAGGTACGAGAATCCACAGTGCGTTTGATGCTAATGGCAAAAAAAACCGGTATTCCCATCTTCTTGGTCGGCCATGTGACCAAAGACGGAAGCATTGCCGGACCCAAGCTGTTGGAACATATGGTGGACACCGTGCTGTACTTCGAAGGCGACCGCAACCACATATTTCGGATTTTGCGGGCGGTAAAAAATCGATTCGGTTCCACCAATGAGATCGGTGTCTTTGAGATGAAAGATAAGGGGCTGGATGAAGTCGCCAATCCGTCGGCGGTATTTCTTTCCGAACGCCCTGCCGGGGCGGCGGGCTCGGTTGTAACAGCCAGTATGGAAGGTACGCGGCCGATTCTCGTCGAACTCCAGGCGTTGGCAAGCGCCACCAATTTCGGAACACCGCGTCGCACCATTTTGGGTCTCGATCACAACCGGGTGGCGTTGCTGGCGGCGGTCATGGAAAAAATGTTAGGGATGCACCTAATGAGTTACGATATCTTCATGAATGTCGCCGGTGGCGTCAAAGTCACAGAGCCGGCGGTGGATATGGCCATTGTCGCGGCAGTGGCTTCCAGCTTTTTAGACAAGGCTATCTCAGACGGCACCGTGGTTCTGGGGGAGATCGGTCTGACCGGGGAGGTGCGCGCCATCGGTCAAGCGGAAACGCGGATTGCCGAATGCCGGAAAATGGGTTTTAGCCGGTGCCTGTTACCGAAAAGTAATTTGAAGCGTCTTCCCGATATCGATGGGATAGAAGTCGAAGGGGTGAAAACGGTTTCAGAGGTGGTCGAGAATCTATTTTAAATCAAAAAAATTAGGACACGGATCAAGACGGATGAACACGGATGAACAGATGACAGATGACGGAAGACAGAGGGCAGATGACGGATGACAGAAGATATGGAATTCGGAATTCGGATTGCGGAAGGCTAAGAAAGTCGTAGTTGGGATCAGGGCTCCGTCATTTAAACAAGTAATAGACTGATCTTAATTAATGCAACTGGTTTAGAATTACCTTGATGTAACCCTGAACTGTGTCCCCTTGATATTGACTTGTTGGAGGGGGCGATAGTATATATCATCGGTTCCGGTCAACGTGTTGAGTAATTTAAAACTCAACAACTCATAAACAAATAGGGTTGAAAATAGCAGAAATAAAGCTTGCAACCCGTAACGCGAACCGTGCAACCGCACCGCGATACCCGTGCAAACTTCATGAAACGTTCAACTGCAAAGCATAAACCGTGGCGAGATCATTATTCACAACAGGCGAAAAAGGATCGATTTCCGGCTCGATCCGTTTATAAGTTGGAGGAGATTCAAAAAAAGCAACGGTTGATCAAAAAGGGCGACAAGGTGCTGGATCTGGGTTGTGCCCCAGGGTCGTGGCTACTTTATGCCGCTAAACTAACGGGCCCCAAGGGTCGGGTTATCGGCGTTGATCTTAAACCCCTGTCGATTCAGGTACCATCTCATCTAAAAATTATCACCGCCGATGTTTTTTCGCTGGATATCGAGTCCCTTGAAAAGGATTTTAACGTAGTATTAAGTGATATGGCACCGGCTACGACCGGCCACAAAGGTGTGGATGCAGATCGTTCCTACAATCTTTGCGAAACTGCACTGGAGATTGCACAACGCATTTTACTGCCAGGCGGATCTTTTGTCTGCAAGATTTTCCAGGGATCGGATTTTAACCTATTTTTAGATGCTGTCAGGGCGGGATTCAAGGAACTAAAAATTTTTAAGCCCCAAAGCAGCCGTAAGGCCAGTAAGGAGATATATGTAATTGGATTGGGATTCAAGGGGAATTAACTCGGCCCTTAACGGCATTTTTCTGACAATATGTTGTTAGGAACGCAAGGCTTCAGGTGTCGGGTGTCAGCAATTAGAAATCTCAAATAACAAAACACAAATACCAAATAAATCTCAATGACCAAAATTCAAAAACCAAACAATTGGCGTTTGATCCTATTTGAGAATTGGAGATTGTAATTTGGTGCTTGTAGTTTGTTTTTTCCGGTTTATCCGGGTGAGGAGGAAGTCATGTCGGGACACAGTAAATGGTCGAGCATTAAGCATAAAAAGGCCGCCACCGATGCTAAAAGGGGCAAGATATTTACCAAGCTTATCAAAGAGATTACCGTGGCAGCCCGAATGGGCGGAGGAGATCTGGAGTCCAATCCCAGACTGCGGACGGCGGTTGCAGCGGGCAAAAGTGAAAATATGCCCAAGGATAACATTGAACGGGCCATTAAAAAAGGGACTGGTGAGCTTGAAGGCGTAAACTATGAAGAAAGCATTTATGAAGGGTATGGTCCCGGGGGCGCTGCCGTGCTGATTGAATCCCTGACCGACAATAAAAACCGGACCGTGGCCGATATCCGCAGCATTTTCGGTAAAAATGGCGGCAACCTGGGTGAAAACGGATGCGTGGCCTGGATGTTTGATCAAAAGGGTTACATTGCAATTGAGAGCAAGTCCATCGATGAGGAAGCCCTAATGGAAACGGCTTTGGATGCCGGGGCAGAAGACATCAGGGAAGATAACGGCAATTTTGAAGTCATCACGGCGCCAGGCGACTTCGAAGTCGTCAAAGAAGCCATCGACAAGGCTTCTATAACCCACATCGAAGCTGAAGTCACCATGCTTCCCCAAACCACCACGAATCTTGCCGGCAAAGAAGCCGAGCAGATGGTCAGGTTAATGGAAATGCTGGAGGACTGCGATGATGTACAGAAAGTGTATACCAATGCGGATATACCGGAGGACGTCATGAATAATATGTGACTATTCATCCAATTGCACAACATCAGCGCCGGGCGGTATCTTGAAGCTAAAAAGGGATTCATCCAGTTTTACATCGAATCGATGATTGACGAACTCGATTCGATTTTCATCGCCATAGGAGTTGTAAGTCCTTATGCGGATGACGGTAAACGTATTTTTGGTAACGGATAAGCGGATGTCGATCACATCCAGCTTTTTTTCTAAAGGCTGAAGCTTAAGCTCATAAAAAAAATCTTCTTTTGAATTTTCCAGGGATATTTTAAATTTTTGACGAATCAGCTTGATATCCGACAGAAAACTGGCCCCTTTGCCATCGCTAAAAAAAGCCGGCGCACTGCCGGTCAACACCTGGTTGTCTGTAGGCCTGTAGATCCAAAGTTTGTGGCCATCTGTAATGATTATCTGCTCTTCCGGTTTTTCATATTCCCATCGCATCATCCCCGGGTAGCGTACAAATATTTTACCCGAGGCAAAATCGACGATATCCATCGCTTTAATGGTGGACTCCTGAACAAATCCCGCTTGAAAACTCCGGCCGGTATATTTTTTTTCAACTCGATCCAGGATTTGTTCCAGCGTAAGTTCCGTTTCAGCTGAATAGGAAAAATTGACGGCGATGAAAGAAATAAAGATAAGGATCAAACCGTTAACTAAGATTTGGCTCGTTGGCATTTTGGTTTTTTTCAACAGGTGTCCTCCAATTCAGAATTTCGGTTAGCGCTTAGTTCGATATGCTCTTCTACACTGTGAAACGGCTCAGAATATTCCGTTTTTCCAAATACTGCCCGGCTGATTTTGTCGATGAGCCGTATTTTTTTGCGGGCATCCTCTTTGTCTACCAATATCACGCGTTTTCCCTGGGATAGAAGGGTTTCCAGATTGTTTTTTTGAAGTTGCGTTTCCAACTTTTTGGCTTTTTGCAGACTGCGCAGATAAAACCGTTTTTTGGACATCAGGGCCTGGTACAGATCCTGGTTTTCCGCAAGTTCATCCAACCATGACAGCGTAAAGTCTAGGCTGGTGTTAAAATCGGGATTCGGAGACTCCAGCTTTTCAAAAAAATCGCATAGAAACTGTATCTTATTCTGGTCAGGCGAGAATCTTGAGTTTCTTATTTTGACCTTATAGCCGTCCCTGGTTTCCGCTTCAGCACTCTTATTGATAACTTCCAGCAGTTTTCCGTCCAGGTGTTTGGAAATGTGGAGCCGCGTGATAAGCTGACAGGCGATATCTTCAGTTACGATAAGGCTCAAAGATTCCCTGTCGTCCGGAAAGCGGATTCTCACCGGTATCGGCTCCCGAAAAAGATAGTGCGGCACGAATTGTTCCTCTGCAGCTGAAAATTGCAGACGTTCCAGCAACGCCTCCAGTCGAAGCTGGATGGATTCATCCGGGTATAGGAGCAACTCCATCAATGGATCCTTTTCGCAGTTGGAATCGTCCTGTAAAATAGTTTCAAGTTCAGCAGTGGTGGGATTGGAAAAGGTGGAGTCGATATAGTGGACCGCATCGTTTTCCAGGGTGATACCGCAGCCCAGAATCTTTCGTATTTTTTCCGCTAGCTGATTGCATTTTTTTTTGGAATCCATTGGTTATTATTCGGTTGGCCGATCAGCCGTTTGCGCGTCAGCCGGATGACGGTCCCGCCACCCATTAAGTATTTTTTCTGACCGGGCCAACCGGCAAACCGGAAACGGGTAAACCTTCGTTAAATATAGGGTGCCATTTTCATCATTAAATCATGTTTTTGCAATCCGCCCGGGCCGCTCTCTCTCATTTGACCGTTATCAAAAATAAAAATAAAAGGGACACTTAAGATACTGAATTTAGACGCCAGCATCGGGCTTGCCTCAACGTTCAGTTTTCCGACCCGGACTTTTCCTTTCGATTCGACCCCAAACTGGTCGATAATCGGTGCCACGGCACCGCAGCTCGGTCACCAGGGAGCCCAGGCCCACATCAGCACGGGCAAAGGAGACTTTAGTACCATGTTCTCGAAGTTGCCGTCATTGATCATTATCGGTTGCGGGGTGAACAATTCCTCTGTTTTTAGGATTGAACCACATTTGCCGCATTTCGCACCGGCATTTAATTTTCCGCCGGGGA
>CAMYLH010000164.1 GCA_947259065.1 uncultured Desulfobacterales bacterium | reverse complement strand
CTCGATACTCGATGCCGGATACTCGATTCCAGAAGTTTTATATTTATGGTCCATGGCTGACAGCCGATATTTAAGTGGGTAAAACCAAATTCCTATCTGCTATAAGCAACGGGCTAATTGCAGATTGCTGTTTGCTACATGCCTTTAAAATCCGCATTACACATTCCAACTTCCCTGGCCCAGACCGATTGGACGGAGATCATATTTTGCCCCCCTCAATACGATCAATTTAGACGAAAGTAGTCTAAACCAATTAAGTCGCGCTCTCCGAGGCGTAGGCGAAGGCCCCTATGAGCCGGAGGCCAACTTCAACATTCCGCATTCCAACTTCCGAATTCCAGTATCATTCCCTCATAAACCGGTAGGTCCGGACATTAAAAACGTATTCGTCACGGTTAAGGGATACCGTCATATCGATGCGCTTTAAATCAGCAGCAATCTCACCGAGAGCCTCTGATGATACCTCGTTTGTGGCAATACTCCAAGTGTAACCGGGAAACTTATCGCCGAAGTCACCTGAATCTCCCACAATTATTCCCGATGAATCGGCTACTAGTTGAGCCAGTTTGCTTTGGGCCAGCATAGGCGCCTGGGTATAAAATCTGGCGGCTGCGTTCATGGTCAAAGTTTGAGAATGCATTCTATACACGCTGACCAGGACGATGGCCATGATAGCCATGGCCACCATAACTTCCAGCAGGGTAAAACCGCAGGCTGTTTGCCGATGAAAGACGCCTGTTTGTTGTTTGCTGGTCACGGCTTTCCTGTCTTCGGTTTCTGGTGACGGTTGTTCCACCGAAGGTGGATCATCACCACCGCCGGCCAATAAACGGCCGGCCTGATCGAAAAAGATAGATTACCACAAATTTTCAATCTTCAATTGGTAGGGGGGCACTTTTTCCAAGCATAGTGTATGAAAAAGTGCAAGCCCTCAATCTCCGAACCCTGTATATTCTTCAATAACCTGGACGTTTGATAGAAAGGGTTCTATTAAAAAACTCAGATATATCTCACCTTCTTGCAAATGAACGAAGGCTTTGTCTGTGTAACCGGCTTTGTAAAAGGTTATTTCTGTTTGGCCGGAGGTAATTTTTTCTCTGGCCGGATACTCAACATCTATGATTCTGACATCCTCCGGCAGGGCATAGCTATTTAATGCTGCATTTTCATGGTCTTCCTGGGACATTGATTCATTGGTTTCCCAAATACGCCCGCTGTCCAGATCAAAATGCAATGCGTATTGCTTCTGATCGCGGATAGCACTTTCTTTCAGCGCCCGTACCTTGCCGATCAGCCAGCGAGCGCTTTTTTTACTGTCATCCAGGAAAGGGTTATTCTGCAGCCGGGGAAGGGAAAAAAAAAGCATCATGCCGATCAGTGCGATCACGACAATCAGTTCAATCAATGTGAATCCGCGACAATGTTCGTTGCGGATCGTTCCTCCGCAGGCGGGTCCGCTGCAAAGATTTGTATTCAGTATGATACGTCTTGATATCATGATGGCGAATCTGAATATGGCGAAATAATGGCATCCGAATGATCCCGCATCAGCCGGACCTGTTGACGCTATTATTATTCTATTTCCCAGTTATTGATATCTTTATTTTCATCTTCGCCGCCGGGTACACCGTCGCCTCCATAGCAAATTATGTCAAAATCTCCTTTGAGCCCGGGAGACAGATAAACAAAGTCATTGCTCCAGGGATCCTTAGGTACCCTGCCCTTTTCAAGATAACCGCCTTTTTTCCATTTCTTGGGTATTATCCCGGTTTCAGGCCTTTCCACCAGCGCCTGGAGTCCCTGTTCGGTGCTCGGATACGAACCGTTGTCAAGTTTGTATAATTTTAAAGCGGTTTCAAGGTTTTGGATATCCAAGCGGGCTTTCACCTGTTTGGCTTCTCCAGGACGGCTCATGATCTTGGGTGCGACCCACATCGCTAAGATACCGAGGATGATGATCACAACCATTAGTTCAATCAGCGTAAATCCCTGGTTTTTATTTTTTAATTTATCCAACATGTATAAAACTCCTTTAGATTTGCTTTCTCCCCTACCGAATCAATTGGTTCATTTCAAATATCGGCAGGCATATCGACAAAACAATAAAGCCGACGATCGATCCCATCACCAGGATCATTACCGGTTCCAGATATGACGTCAGACGCAAAATACTGGTCTCCACCTCTTTTTCATATACGTCTGCGATTTTAGTCAACATGCTTTCCAGCTGCCCACTTTGTTCCCCGACCTGGATCATCTGAATGGATAACTGGGGAAAAATGCCACTCTCGGAAAGAGCTGCCCCCAAACCCTGACCCTTGCCGACTTCGATAGCGGCCGTTTCGACGGAGTCGGCGATCAGAATATTGCCGGCAATATTTTTTACGATATCCATGGCAACCAGCATGGAAACCCCGTTTTCCAGCAGAGAACCCAGGGTGCGCGCGAACCGGGCCACTGCAAGCTTTTTGGATAAAATCCCCATGCCCGGTAATAATAACATGGTTTTATCGATCCAGTAGCGACCTTTTGTGGTCTTTTTAGCCCGGCTAAAAAATACACCGCTGGCAATAAGAACAATTAAGATACTCCACCAGTAGGATTTAAAGAAATCACTTAAAAAGATCAGAATTCGGGTAGGTGTCGGCAGAACCTGGTCCATATCAGCAAAAATTGAAGTGATGCTCGGAACTATGTAGATCAATAACACGAGCAAAACGACAGTGCCGATCACCATCATAAATATCGGATAGGCCAGGGCGGTCTGGATCCGGTTCATCAACGCCTGTTGTTTTTCCGTAATATCCGCCAGCCGCTCCAAAACAATTTCTAGCGTGCCGGATGTTTCTCCGGCGCGCACCATATTGACATACAAGGGTGAAAAAGCTCCGGGATATTTCGAAAGCGCCTGGGCAAAACTGTTGCCTTCCACGATCAAGTTTTTGATCTGCGCCAATATTTTTTTAAAACGATGGGATTTGGTCTGGGGAACCAGTGCATCCAGGGCTGAGACCAGCGGGAACCCGGCCCCTATTAATGTTGCGAGCTGACGGGTCATCATCGAAACTTCGACCGGCTTTACGCGACCCAGCTGGCGTGTCAGGGCGAATGTTTTAGTTGCTTTTTTTGGTGTTGCCTCGAGAGTCTCCTTGATGGATACCGGAAAAATTCCTGAGGTACGGAGTTTCTGGCGGGCGGCCTGAGCCCCTTCGGCGTCGATTATACCGGAGGTGGTTTTCCCCTTGCTATCCAGGGCTGTGTATTCAAATACCGGCATGGATTACCACAACATCTTTTGGTTTACTCATTTTTGTGCCCCGATTCGCATAACCATAATCTCTTGGGGCCTGACAATTCAATATTATTATGATTTCGTGTTATTTTCAACCGAAATCTTGCGTGGCTCATTCGTGAATTATGGTAAGAATTCCGAATGCTTCCGAGACGGTCACCAATTCCACAACAGGTCTTGCAGCCAGGCGATGTTCCGGGATAGTTAAATAAAGGATGATTCTCAAACCACCATATGGAGTTAGGCTTGCCCTTTGTGGAGTTTTAGCATATAAATTGATAGGTTATTAAATCAGTCTGCAAAAAAACGATACTGTGATGGATCATATCCAAATTATCCGTGCGCAAGCCGAAGCGCACTATCGGTACGCTCGCAATCTTTTTGTCCAGTATGCAGACTCCCTCGGTTTAGATCTTGAATTCCAGGGATTCAGCCGGGAGCTGGGCACGCTGCCTGGCGGTTATGCGCCGCCGCTTGGCTGCATCCTGCTGGCTGAGCTGGGCGGGAATATGGTGGGATGCGTGGCCTTGCGACCCTTGGAGAGTAAAATTTGTGAGATGAAAAGACTATTTGTGATCCCGCAGTATCGGGGCCGCGATATCGGACGAGCGCTGACATGTGCAGTCATCGACAGAGCCCGTCAAATGGGGTATGAAAAGATGCGCCTGGATACCATCGAATCCATGAAAACAGCAAAAAAACTCTATCATTCCCTCAATTTCCGAACCATTCAAGCCTATTATTATAATCCTCTTGATAACCCGAGTTACCTGGAGCTGGATTTATAAAGGAGGGCCAGTATGCTCATTAGCTTAATCGTTGCCATGGCATCCAATCGCGTTATCGGCCACCAGGGAGATATTCCCTGGAAAATTCCCGGTGAACAAAAGATGTTTAAAGAGATCACCCTCGGCCATGTTGTGATTATGGGAAGAAAAACCTTTGAGTCTCTGTCTTGTCCACTTCCTGGAAGAACCAACATCGTGGTGACCCGCCAGACCGATTATCAGGCGCCGGGTTGCATGATTGCTCAAGATCTTAGCGGGGCACTCAAATCCATTCCGGCCGATGAGAGCGAAGCGTTTATCATCGGAGGCGGACAATTATATCATGAGGCAATTTATTTGGCCGGCAGGATCTATTTGACAGTTATACCCAGAGACATACCCGGTGATACTTTTTTCCCCGAGATTCCTGAAGCCGACTTTGAGATTAAAAAATCCAAATTGATCGATGGACCGGAGCCTTATCATTTTTATATTTACGAGCGGGTAAAATCTAGGGGATGATATGAAAAAATTGAATCCGGAGTACATCAAGCGTGTCAATCAAATGGTAAACCGAAGCCCCTATTTTGAGCTGCTTTCTATGCAGATCAGGGATGTCGGGCTCGGATTTTCAGTTCTGGAAATCGATCTGGCCGAAAAGCATCTACAACCCTTTGGCCTGGTTCACGGCGGTGTGTTCGCGTCCATCATCGATGCTGCTGCGTTTTGGGCGCTCTTTTACGAGATTGAAGACCAGGACGCCGGTGCAACCACCGTCGATTTAAAATTTACAGGAGGGTCATTATGACGAATGATGCTAAGGAAGGTTATGGCTGGAGCCAGAAAATGTCGATATCCCTGCATGACAAGCTCAAAAAGGATCTAAAAGAGGCCATGCTGCAAAAGGAACCGGAGGTTCGAAACACGATGCGCCAGATAATGGCAGAGTTTCCTAAACTGACCGTCCCCCTGATTTTGGAAAGCGGCAAAAAATCCACGCGTCTTAAAAAGCCAGCAGAAATTACCGACGATGACATCCTCGGAATTATCAAAGGACTCGTAAAATCAGAACAAACGGTTCTGGAATTCAAAAAAGAAGAGACCTCTGAGTACCTGGAAATTTTACAATCCTACCTGCCCGCAACAGCTTCCCGGGAAGAGATTGCCGCCTGGATTCAGGCCAATATCGATTTTTCTCAATATAAAAATAAAATGCAGGCGATGGGACCTGTCATGAAACACTTCGGCAAGCTGGCTGACGGTAAGCAGGTGAATCAAATATTAAAAGAGTGGGAATTATGACAGTTCATTTATTTGTCAAACAACACCGGTTAAGGACAGCCCTTTTTATTTTATGTCTGTCCGCTATCCTGTTTGTGTCAGCCGGCCTTCATGCTCAGCAGAGCAAGCAAACAGCTACCCCAAAACATTGCCTCTGGATGGTGGAAACACCATTAAACAAGGCGATTTTTCTGCTGGGTTCCCTGCACGTCCTTAAAAGCGATGCCTATCCCCTGGCCAAAGCCATCAATGAAGCATACAATC
>CAMYLH010000163.1 GCA_947259065.1 uncultured Desulfobacterales bacterium | reverse complement strand
TTTTACGCCGTTAACATGGCATCATTCAGTAAAACAATATTCGAAGATGAGTTTTTCGGTCATGCCAAAGGCGCCTATACCGACGCCGGAAGCGACCGAAGAGGTTTTTTCGAGGTTGCTCACGGGGGTACGCTTTTCCTGGATGAAATCACTGAACTGGATCCGTCATTACAGGCCAAACTTTTAAGGGTTATCGAGGAACGCCAATTTTATCGCCTGGGTAGCACAGAGGTTAGAAATGTTGATGTGCGCATCATTGCCGCTACCAACCGTGACGTCAATGAAGAAATTATTAGTGGGCGTTTTCGGGCAGACCTGTTTTACCGCATAAATATGTATAACATCAGAATTCCTCCCCTGCGGGAAAGAAAAGATGACATTCTGCCGCTGGCCACCCATTTTCTAAACATCCATGCCAAAGCCAATGAGAAGAAAATCCAGGGTCTATCCCCTGATCTGGCCGAAGGTATATTGCAGTCTTCCTTCCAGGGCAATGTACGAGAGCTTGAAAACATGATAGCCGCGGCGGTTCTACTGGAAAATGGAAAGACTCTGACACTGGCTTCAACCCGGAACCTACTGCCGTATAAAGGTCCTGAACGGCGCAGAAATATAGAACTTCTCTCATTGGACGAGCTAGAAAAGCGTCATATCAAACGAGTTCTCGAAGCTACCGGAGGGAATCGACCGAAAGCAGCGAAGATATTGGGAGTGAATGTTACCACCGTATATCGCAAGATAGAAAGGTATAACATCTCCCATAAAAATTAAAAGCGTATTAGGAGAATCCTAAAAATTAGGCAGGCGTCATTCAGGGTCCGTTAAATTTGATGGTGGCGCAATGCAATCGTGCGGCAGCCCAAAAATGAGAGGCTGTGCAGGAGGATGTATATATGTCAGATGGATTGGATGTCATTGTCCTTGATGATGATCCGGGTATTGGAGAACTTCTTTTAGAGTTGATTGAGGGCTTTTATAGCTGGGGAGAGGTGCATAGTTTCTCGGAGGTTAACAAAGCAATATCTTTTTGTTTGAACCGGGATATTGGCGTTGCGATTTTCGTGGTTGATGTTTTTCTCGGCGGCTTGAGTGGATTTTCATTTTTGGATGCCATCGATAAAAAGTATCCTACCGCCCATGAAGACACGATCATCATCAGTGGCAATGCCAACGTCGATGTCGTCAATATGTGTCTGGCCTCCAATGTCAGTTACCTGTTGGAAAAACCTGTCAAACCCTATGCATTACAGCTTGCAGTTAGGGCCATTACAGCAAAATATTTGGATTTCGCCAAAAAACTCATCGATGATCCTGATTTTGCTGAAAGCGTAGCCAGATTGTAGGCCCTGTTTTGCGTTGTAAGAGAATATGGCAAATATCGAGAAAATTCAGGGCAGCGCTGTCTTAAAGCTTTTTAAAGAGCTGCAACAGGATGGCATCCCTCTAAAAATGCAGTTAATAAATAGCGAATATGAGCAACTGACGTATATCGCGAAAATTCGCAAATGGAAAAAAACGCACTATTTTTTAATCGAATATCATGAGAATTTTCGGATTGCTGCGGAAGATCTCGACGGCTGGCGGATACGTTTTGAATTTGCCTATAAAGACAATATCAATTATGCTTTCGAAACCGGAACCGACCAGATATCCCCCAAAACGATATGGATCAGGTTTCCGGAAATCGTATATCGCTATCAGCGAAGGGGTCATTTCAGAATAGAAGCACCCCATGGGACCAGGCTTTATTTTAATATCAACGATATACGCTATAATCTGTTGGTCATTAATATTAGTTTGGGCGGCACCCTTGGCGTCCTGGTTAGTTTGACTAAAAATATGGAATTAGAATTGCAGAAAAAGCTCCCCCAAATGCTGGAACACGTGGAACTGATATTTCCCACTAAAATAGATAGTGGGCAATCTAAGGTAAATATAAGGCAATGCAGGATAAAAAGACAGCAGATAAATCCACAGACCCAAAGGCATGAGTGTGCGATTGAATTTAAGGAAATCGCCGCAGATCAGCAGAAAAAATTAACAACGCTCTTCTATCAGTGGCAGAGAGAGTATTTAAAGAAAAGAAGCCTGTTCAAAGTGTAAAGGAAGAACCTGAAATCTAGAGCATTAAGATATTTCAACTTGCATTCCTTCCCGGGCAAAAAAGGTTTCCATATTACCGGAAGATTCCCTGGAGCAATAGGTTTCGGACAACTCATCGATTTGTGAATCCGAACGCAGTGGATCATGGTGACAAATAGCCAGCCGTTTAACCGACGCCCGCCTGGCAGCATCAACAATGTATTCGATCGGCGAATGCCCCCAGCCTTTCTTTCCGCATTCATATTCCGTCATGGTATACTGTCCATCATGAATAAGCAGGTCAGCGCCGCAGAAAAAATCTTCCATCCGCTGATTCTCCTCTCTGGCGGCCAGCTCTCCCTCCGAGGCGAGAAGTTCGTCATAGGATGGATCTGCCGGATCGGTGCTGAAAACATTGTAAAACGGCTCGGTATCATAGGCTGTACAAATGGTTTTCCCACCGTGTTCTATGCGGTAGCCTAACGAGAGCAGAGGGTGATTCAGGTATTTGGCCGTAAGCTCAATACCATCCCCAAGATCATATCGTCCTTCCTTAAGATCAATATACTCGATGGTGGCCTCCAATTCGTTCTGGCGCACGGGAAAGTACCGATAAGAAAATTGGCCACCGATCACATCTTTAAGCGTGGCCTCTTCGCAGGTTACCGGGCCATAAATTTTCAGTTTAGTCCGGGCATTGTAAATTGGTGCAAAAAAAGGAAGACCGAGAATGTGATCGAGATGAGTGTGGGTCAGAAAAATCTCGGCTTGCATTTGACCGTTTTTGGGATTTTGGGAAATGATATTGTCTCCCAGGGCTCTCATACCGGATCCGGCGTCAATGATAATCAGCCGCTCGGAATTGAGAATTTGTAGCTCCAGACACAATGTGTTCCCGCCATATTTGACTGTCTCGGATCCAGGACTGGGAATAGAGCCCCTGACCCCCCAAAATTTTAATCTCATATAATTAATCCCTAGCCTGACAAGCTGAAATTAGCCGTCGTATATTAAAAAATGATTATTGGAGGATGTCGCTACGCTGTATCCGGTTTATTATCATTCTCTTTTTTATACCGAAAGGATTACTTGATTATTCAACTCTATTCTCTAACCCTTTTGAGCAATCTCAAGAAAAATCTTAGCTTTTCCGATTTCGTTCAAAACGGTTTCGCCCAATTCGTGCAACATCGCCCAATCCACCCCTACTTTGCCGTTTAAGTATTCGATCAATTGTTTATCGGTAAAACCATCGCCGGCGCTGCCAATGCTCAAATAGTTGGTAAATTGATTGGCCAGTGAAATAATAAAAACAAAATCGCGATCAGCTTCGGAGCTGTCATCCGGATTATGATGGTGGGACAATGTTTCGATCAGCGTTGAACCCAGACGCCATTTTTTTGCAATCATGCCCCCTACCGTGCAATGATCCATACCGAGAAGTTTCATTTCGCTATGACGCAATGTATCTTGATCTTTATCTGCTGCCTCCCACACCCGGTGGTATTCTTCCGGGAACTGCCTGTTCAGGGGAATTTTACCTAGATCGTGCAATAGTCCTGCGACAAAATACGCTTCCAGACGGTGGCGCGTATCCCCTTTGAAAGCCGCTAGTGATTTTGCGATCACACCGACACACAGACTGTGTGTCCAAAATTCATCCGAGGAAAAAACGGAAAAGGATCTACTACTTCTTAAATTTTCGAGAATTGCAAAGCTCAAGGCCAGATTTTTAACGGTATTTAGCCCCAGCATGACAATAGCTCGGGTCAGGGAGGTGATCGGGACACCCGGGGAATAGTAAGCGGAATTGATAAGCCTCAATACCCTGGCGGTTAGGACCGGATCCAGGGAAATGATCCGTTGAAGATCATTCGCAGAAGCTCTGGGATCGTTGCAGGTCTCCAGGACTTTAATGACGGTCGTCGACAGACTCGGCATCCTGGCGATATAGGCCTGAATCCTTTTTAAAAATCGCTCCCGGCTGCTGGTTGGGACAAGGTTCATTGAAAGGGAATTAGGCGGAGATATAATCTCCTCGATAGAATTTACTTATCTCCAAAGATACGGTTACCAGTGTCTGATTAAGAATATTTTTGAGCCCTTCCCCAGCGGGTAGCGAATCCAGAACAGGAGCAAGGCACTCCATTTCCCGGGTCATTTCTCCGATGACTGGATCAATCTGTTTTAAAGTAGTCCGGGGATCGGCCAATTTTTCACGATATCGATCAAGTAAATTTATCATATCCTCGATGCTGTTAGCGACAAATTGATGATCCGATGGAGATGATGAGGCCGGTTGAAGACCAGGCAAAGGATTGATGAAAGTTGTTTGCAAAGGAGCCAAGGCCACCGGTTTTGTTTTTTCTGCTGTCTCTCTTAATATGGTGCCGAATTCCTTACCCGTCGTATGCTGGGTTTTGGTCTTTGATTCATGCTGAACAGTTTTTAACACTTGCTCATTATTCATAATTTTCATAGCTTAAGTTTCCTGGTCCGGATTAGCCTGGCTCGACTGCTGCCGATTAATATTTGAAGTGCGATATATACTCGTACCTGTAACAAAACCACCAAGACCAATTTAATGCAAATTTCATGCAAATAAGTCCATAAAATTTATTTTATAAAATTTCCCATCAAATCAATTCGTTAAAAAATAGAACCCTGTCATTTCTGGTCTCTCATAAGAACCAGGGCATAAAATACCGCTTCAAAGTTGGTTTCCGGAAAAATCTTCCTGTATATCATTTCACATCCCTTTCGGAGCAAACATGATTTTTTCCGGCATCTTTGGCCGCGTAAAGCGCTTTATCGGCTCTTTGGATGACTGAAGTCATGGTATCGCCTTTCTGAAGGCAGCTAACACCGATACTAATGGTTACGTGCAGAGTTTGCCCATCCTGGTCATCATCCAGGCGATACCGGGTTGAAGCAACGGACTTGCAGATATGATTGGCTTTCTTAACAGCATTTCTCAAGGACGCACCTGGAAGTATGATAGCAAATTCCTCTCCGCCATAGCGTGCGAAGAAATCGTCACCCCGTATAGCCTGTCGGCACTTATTGACAGTTGCCAGGATTATGCGGTCTCCAGTTTGATGGCCATGCGTGTCGTTGATTTTTTTGAAATTATCGATATCCATCATTAACAAGGAAAAGGGGGATTGGGAAACGGTATTCTTTTCGACAAGCTCAACGATTTGGCCGTCAAAAGCCTTACGGTTATAAATGCCAGTTAAACTATCGGTGGCCGATTCTGTATGAGCTTGTTCCAATTGTGAATTCAAGATATGGACTTGATTTGCTAGAGCTTCAAGTTTTACATTGTCGCTGGACTGCTTTTTTTTAACAGTTTGTCGCATTTGTTCAATTTCCAGAATCAGGGCCTGCTTTATCTTTTTAATATCATTCAGAAAAGTAATTTGCTCTATTTTCCCGCTTTGTTCCATTATTTTCTGATTGTATTCCTGATTTTCAACATCCAAGTTCACCATAGCATTGGTTAATATATCGATAATATCTTTAAATTCACCTTC
>CAMYLH010000162.1 GCA_947259065.1 uncultured Desulfobacterales bacterium | reverse complement strand
TCCCCGATCACGCTCCGAATCCAGCCGAAGCGAAGCGATCGTCGCATCAGTCTTCTCGCGATAGTCGATCAATTCCGTGGTGATGGAATCGCGCTCGTCGCGCACCTGGTTCAGCTGGATCGTCAGGTCGTCGATGATGTCCTTGGCGGTCGTGAGCTCGCCCGTGAGTGTCGACGGCTCCGGCGCTTCTTTCAGCGCATCTTTGATGGCCTGCAGATTTTTCTTGTAGGTCGAGATCGCCGACGTCAGCGCATCGAGCGCGTTGTCATCGCCTTCGGCTTGCGCCGCCGCTTCAGGCTGCGTGGCGTCCTGCGCCCTCACTCCCTCGCCGGCCGCGCCGACGAAAGCGAAAGCCATCAACATCACCGTCGCCCGGCGAAGCCCGATCAAAGCGGCTAGCGCCGGCGGGTTAGTCTTTCCCATCGCTGACTCCTGACTTTCCTATAGACAACAGCGGTCGAAACCGACGAGAAACCGATCCCCACCAGGACAAGAGGCCAAAATGCCGAGTTTTCAGCCACGCTCGATGACGTCCCGACAAAGGCCCGCCACATAGGCACACCCAGGGCTCGTCAAAATATTCATAGCAGAACGCATAAATACATTACAATTGAATCATGACCATAATAAGCGGCTACAATCAAAGGAGTGGCTCCATTACCGTCTTGAGTTTCAATATCACTCAGGTCCACATAGCTTTTAAATCCCGCCAAATCATTTTGCACTAGCAAATTTTTACGCTGATGCAAAAAATCTGAGATTCCTTTTGAATGTCGATTTGGCGGAACCTGTGCCGGCCATCAATTTAAGCGGCTATATCTGATCATTACACCCCTTCAAGATCCTTGAAGACATTCACGGCGGCTTGCCGTTTTATCACCCGCTGGTAGCGCCCTTCCCAACCGTACTTTTTGAGGGAGCGGCCGATGAAGAACTTCGCTAGGGGCTTAAACGCGTATAGCCAAATCGGAATCCACAAAGCGCCTTGGCTTCTGGCGCGCTCCGAGGGCTCCCACCAGCCCAGAACCTTTTGCCGGTGATACCAGAACAGATATTGCAATCGGTCGGCATCCAGATGTATTGTTTTTACATTGGCCCACATGCCGTTGTACCATCTATAATCATCCGGGTTTGTCACCAGCCCCTGGTCCAGCAAGTCCTGACGCATTCCGGTTTTGGGGTAGGGAGTAAGGATCTGGCAGTAGGCGGTATCCGATCCGATGGATTTCAAAAACTGATAGTTTTCAATGATGTCCTTTTCATCGTCATCCGGAAACCCAAAAATCAGTCCGCCGACCACCATGATGCCGTATTTGTGACAAAGCTCAATGGCTTTGCGGGAGGCATCCACAATATTGCCTTTGCCGGCGGTGACCAGATTCTTTTTGGATACATTTTCAATCCCTAAAAAAACGGATCTAATGCCGGCCTGGGACATTTTGCTGACCATTGTTTCGTTTCTGGACATTGAGATACAATCGGCCTGGACCACCAGATGCAGATTCTTATATTGGCGGGCAATAATTGCATCACAGATCTCGATTACCCTTTCGGGATCCAACACCAGATTGTCATCAGAGACAAAAGCCCAGCGAGTTTTGCGGTTATAATATATGTCATCCAGATTCTCCAGGACACGCTCAATGGGATATGCCCGGAAGTTTCGCCCATACATGTGTCTGATGCTGCAGTAGTTACAGGTGCGGGTGCAGCCCCGGGAGGTTTCCATGACTTCTATTTTGGAATTCATGATGTGGTAGCCCCAGGTCAAACGCCTTTTATCCCGAATCGGAGGTTTAAGCCGGGACAAATCCAACAACTCGCCTTTCTGGTTGTGAATAAAGTGGCCATTGCTTTTATACGAGAGCGAGGCAATGTCTTCCAGCCGGTCTTTACCGTCCAGGGCATTGACCAACCGACGGCAGGCTTCTTCACCTTCGCCGCGGATCATAAAATCGATAAAGGCCGATTCGGGGGAGGCCCCAATCTCTTCGTGCATCAATGTGGCATGATATCCACCAATCACGATTTTTACATCCGGCAGCAGCTGTTTTATGAGTTTGATCAGTTTTACACAAGTTTCGTACTGCCATGACATCGAGGATAGGCCGACTATATCCGGACGGATTTTCAGCATTGTTTTAGTTAAATATTTTTTTAGTTTTCCTCGTTTGCGGATCAAATCGATGATAAAGACCTTGTGTCCTTCATCGATGTTGCCTGCCACGCTCGCGATCCCGCCATTGGGCATGTGAAAGGCGCTCTCGTGCATGATCACAGGGGCCACATCGGGCATCGACATTAAAATAATTTTCATGTTTCCTCGTTGGTATTTCTGTTTAGGATTTAACTTCGCAACTCACAGAACGCAGACAATCAGGAGATCTGTTTGGTTTCTTGTCCTTCCAGCAACGCCCGTACCTGGGACATCAAATCGGAAATTGAAAAAAAGCCGCTTTGATACTCAGGATCAATACTATCGATAAGCTCAACGGTGATGGTGTTGGGTACCATTGTATTGAATAAAAACTTACCGGGTGTGAACAATTTATTTGTGTTCCGAATAAACAGGACTTTTACCGGTGTCCGGCAAAGTTTGGCGATTTTAAAGGCCCCCTTGTTGAGCCGGCCGATGGTGCCGTCCCGGCTCCGGGTTCCTTCGGGGAAAATAAATAAATTGCCTCCGGACGCCAGATAGCCGTCCATGGCGTCAATACGCTCGATCACTAACTCCGATAGCTTGCCCTCAGAAGTGGAGGGAACATACCCCGCCTGTTTCAGCATCCAGCCAAAAATCGGCACCCTGAAGAAGGTGCTTTTCACAATGGTTTTATGCCGCGGGAACAAAGAAATAAGCAGCAGCGGATCCAGATAGGATTGATGGTTGCAAACAATAACAGAAGACCGGATCGATCCGAGTTCATCGGAGATACGCAATTTTTGCCCTGGAATAAAGACCCGAACGAGGAAAAAAAAACCTACGCAAAATGTGTGGTTCAATCGCTGAAAGGAATTTTCGCAATTTTCGGAAAACATGTATGCCGCCAGATAAAAGGGCGTAAAAATTATAGGGAATACGAGTGAGAAATAGCCCCACAGCAGCAGCGTAACCATCAGGTCGGAAACCGGCTTCAGGTATTTGTGTAAGAAAGGGTTCAAAGGTTCAGCGTTCAGGGTTCAGGGTTCAGGGTTCAGGGTTACATCAAAAAAAGGATCAGAGGTTGCCGCCTTCGCCTTTCAGGCTTCGGAGGGCAGGCTGGATTCAACGTTCAAGGCTATACAGGGTAATCCGAACTTCTGAACTTCCAACCCTGAACCTCTGAACCCAGAACCTTGAACCTATATCTTTCTGATAATCAGGCAGGTATTCACCCCGCCGAAGGCAAAGTTCTGGATGGCTGCGATACGAATATCTGATTCGACAAGCTCCTGGGCGTGATTGATCATCGTACAGCGTTCATCGATGTTTTCCAAATTCAGCGTCGGTGCGATAAAGCCTTCTTCCATCATGTAAGTCGTAATAATCGTCTCGATGGCGCCGCATGATCCCATGGTATGTCCCATATAACTTTTAAATCCGGAGACCACCGGTGAATCCCCGTAGACCCGGCCCATGGCTTGGGCTTCGATAACATCCCCCATTTTGGTGCCGGTCGCATGAGCGCTGACAAAATCCACGGAATCGGCACTGATTCCGGCATCCTGGAGCCCCAGTTGTATGGTTGCAGTGATTCCGTCGACATTCGGCAGGATCAAGTCCCCGCCGTTATTGTTGCAGGAAAATCCAATAATTTCGGCCAATATGGTTGCGCCTCTTCTTTTGGCGAATTCATATTCTTCCAGCAACACAGCACCGGCGCCTTCTCCCACCACTAGACCGTCGCGCTGCTTGTCAAAAGGACGCGGCGTCAGATGGGGGGTGTTATTAAATTCAGTCGAGCATGCCAGAAGGTTGTCGAACACCGCAACCGTTGTCGTGTCATACTCATCGGCCCCCCCGCAAAGCATGGCATCCTGCATGCCGTATTTGACCATTTCATACCCGAAACCGATAGACTGACTGCCGGTGGTGCAGGCCGTGGATGATGAAATGACCCGGCCGGTAATGCCGAACATTTTGGTAATATTGACGGCCGTTGTGTGGACCATGGATTTTAAATAATCCACGGCACCGATGGATGAGAAGCTTGAACGCGAGCGACTGAAAAAGGATTTATATATTTCCCGCTGGACAGTTGGGCTGCCGTGGGTTGATCCAAATGCAACTCCCAGCCTGCCGGAGGTGATAAAGTCATTATCCAGACCGGATTCTTCCAAAACTTCCTTTGCCACCTGGCAGGCATAGTAAGCTACCGGGCCCATGGTTTTGCGATACAGGCGCTTAAAATCATACGCAATCGGGTAATCCACCGTTCCGAAAACACCGCAATGGATAAAATCGGAAAGCAAATTGTCCTGCCGGAGTTTTTTTACACCCGAAATTCCCTCAACCAGACTCTTGACGATCTCGTCTTTACTATGACCCACCGGTGTTATGGCTGAACCTTGCGTAATTACGACTCTTCGTTCCATTGCGGCTCCAGGATGACAAACAGTGAGCGATCAAGGCTTGTTTAATTGGATATGGTATGGCCCATGGTCCGAGCCGCCGACATCGATTCAATATAGTCAAGGATATCGTTGATGGTTCTAATTTCCATGGCATTTTTTTTCTCGGCCTGGCTAAGTTCCGAACCCAGCATGATTTCAATTTCCCTTAACAGCTCAATGGCATCGATACTGTCAAATTCGTGTGCATCCCTCAAATTATCATCGAGACCCGGGTTCTCTATTTCAAATTGGTCCCTGAAAATTCGAATGATTTCTGATTTTATTTCGTCACGTGTCATCGATCTTCATCTTGGTACATTGGTGATATATAATTATACTTTTTTGCATTAATATTACTTATAGCACATTAGCTCAAAAAAAAATATAACGCCTCTGATAAACGCCCATTTAAAAAAGATTGAAACTTCAATCGTCAATTCTTCGGCTCTGGGTTGGGTTTAGCAGTCAGAAAGGGCTTGAAGTGGTACCACTGCAATGGATACTTGCGAAGGGTTGCTTCCAGGATATCGGCGTATTGTTGTGCGGCACGCCGAATGGCCCCGGCTCTTTCCTCCCGTGAGGTGCAAACCAGGAAAATGGGTTCCGACATCGTGAAATGATACTGATTTTTCCCTGTCCGAAATGCAAAGAAAATAAACAACGGAGTGCCGGACAATAAGGCAAATAAGTGCGGGGCCTCCGGCAGCAGTATTTCACACCCGAGAAATTTCACGGGGACGGTCCGTTGATCCTGATTCCATAAAAGATCTCCGGTTAATGAAACTACTCCGCCCGATTCGATAAATTTAATCCCCTCCAAGATATCCATCGGAGAACCGCCATCCTGTTCCACCGCAATGATTTGGATGCCGCTTTGGGAAAGGCTTTCCTTTTGAATCTGCTCGATTTGTTCCTTTTGTTTGACGCCCATATAGAGAAGCAGCCGCAGATTTTTCAAATTACGCTTGAGCAAGTGAGCAGCCACATCCCAATTTCCCATATGCGACATCAGTAAGATGCAGCCTTTTCCGGCATCAATTAATTTTTCAAGGTGTTCACAACCTTCAGAAGTGAAAGTGAGCTCGTCAAATTCCTGAAGCAGAAACCGGTCCATAAAAACATCGGTAAAATTATGAAACTGCCGCCAGGCGCACCTCAGATGAAACAGCCGGTTGCGAGCAGGGTAAAGCGCCCGGTAGAGCCTTACACTGTTTCCCACTCTTGAAGGGAATAAAATGAAAAACCCGGAAGCGACGATCCAGGCATAGACGACGAATACCCACCGACCAGTGTTTCTGGATATGAAAATTATAGACTTATATAAGAATTTCCTCATGACGCCCGGTGTCGTTTTTCAAGCCTTAACTGTTTAAACTTTTTATTGTATCGTTCAGGGCCAATGATCAGCTTTATGGTACCCAGCGATCCAAGTATTGTTCCGATAATCCCCGGTGCCATGACACTCTGGCCTGCAAGAAATAATCCCTTTACCGACGTGCGATTTAATATCGAGGCCTCAAGCAGCTGGTCTGAAGAACGAAGAACGCCATAAGCCGAACCTTGCGGGCTGTTAACCCAGTCTCTTGTGGTCAATGGCGTATAAGCATCGAGTAGTTTTGCGCCGTATAGCGGCCCGAGTATATCCTCCGCCTCACTGATTAAGCGCCAGGCTCTACTTTCCTTTTCCTTGATGTAATCCTCACCCCGCCGGCCGGTTTTGGTGTGCTCCCATTTCTGCCAGCGTTCATACTCACCGGAGGTTACGATGGTCAGTAAATTTTTCCCGTCCCGCCCACTTTCTCTGAGTTGATAGTATTTCAAATCAAGAATATGC
>CAMYLH010000161.1 GCA_947259065.1 uncultured Desulfobacterales bacterium | reverse complement strand
ATCCATAAAATGATATTATAACTCTATGTCGTCTTTAAAATGATAATCCAAAAAGAATACTTCTTCCCGGCTGATGACGAAGTTGCCGGATTTGATGTAGGCTAAAGTTCTGCTTAGTCTATCTATTTCATCTTCCTGGAAAATTGAAACCAATTGGGTGTATTTTCCTTCGATTGCGGGTTCAAGTATAAGGATGCTACCGTTATCTCTTATTACGCGTTTGGCTTCATCCAGTGCTTTGACACAATCCTGATGGTGCAGGGAATAGCTGAACAGGATGATATCATAAGATTTATCCTTGAATTCCAACTTCTCGCCGTAGCCGACGCGAAAATCCACGCCGCTTATTTTCTTGCAGGCCAGATTGATCATGGCTTGGTCCGGATCGATGGCGGTGAGGCTCTTAACCTTATGCGCCAACAGCGATGAAAGTCTGCCATCACCGCAACCAATTTCAAGCATTTCACGACCGCTGAGTTCAACCAATTCTTCGATTTTTGGTAAGTCCGATGAATACGATTGCATATCCTGCCACAAAAAATCTACCCGAAAATTTCCCCGACCCTGTCGATGATATGCGCCCCGATGGGGATGGCTGAAGTGGCGGCCGGGGACGGCGCATTGCAGACATGGAAGGTTCGTTTGGTGTTTACAAATAAAAAATCATGAATCAGGGTGCCATCCTTGGCGACTGCCTGGGCACGCACCCCGGCCGGATAGGGTGTCAAATCACTCAGTTTAACCTGGGGGCAATATTTTCGAACACGTTCCAGGTATCCGCGTTTAAATATTGAATTTTTAAACTCGAAAAACCCCGCCTTCAGGTTATGCTGCATAACCTTCCAGAATCCGCTAAATGCCGCCATCTCTTTGAGGTCGCGAAAACTCACATCTGTTTTTTTGTATCCTTCTCTTTTGAAGCCCAACACCGCATTGGGTCCGACCGTGACGGTACCGTCGATCATGCGGGTCAAATGGACGCCCAAAAAGGGCATTTCCGGATCGGGGATGGGATAAATCAGATGGTTAATAATATTGCTTTTGTCCGGCGGCAGCCGAAAATATTCGCCGCGAAAGGGGATGATCTGGAAATCAGGCTGGACACCCAGCATCTTCACCAGGCGATCTGCCATCAACCCGGAGCAGGCAATCAGATAGCGCGTCTTGAATTCTTCGATAGATGTGCGAACATGTATTTCGCTGTCTTTTTCCACCAGCCCGAGGACTTCGCAGTCGAGTCTTACGCGGCCGCCCCGGGCCTTGAATAATCCCGCCATTGTATCTGTAACTTTGCGATAGTCCACAATACCCGTTCGGCCTACGAAAAACGCCCCCAGGCCGGAAATGTTGGGTTCCCGCTCTTTTAATTGCTCACGGTTGAGCCATTCTGCGGTAATCCGATTCTGCCCGGCCCGCTCAAACAGCTTCTCCATCAAGCTATATTCGGCTTTATCGGTGGCCACCAGCAGTTTGCCGCACTGTTCATAAGGGATATCGTGTTCAAGGCAGAATTTGATGGTGGCTTCGTTGCCCCGGCGGCAAAAATCTGCTTTTAAACTGCCCGGCTGGTAATAGACGCCGGCGTGAATCACACCGCTGTTGTGTCCGGTCTGGTGCCCGGCAAAATGGGACTCTTTTTCCAGCAGCAGGATTTTTAGATTCGGATAACGCTGCAACAGTTGCCAAGCCGTGGATATTCCGACAATACCACCCCCAACGATGAGGTAGTCATAGGTCATGAGATTTCTTTCAGGGCCTCTTCCATGATGGACAGACCTTTTTCCAACTGCTCATCCGTAATGACAAAGGGTGCCAGGATCCGGACAACATTGCCGTAGCTTCCGCAGACCAGAATCAGCAGCCCTTTCTCAAGGCAATGAGCGGCCACCTGTCTGGCTTCATCCGCCGCCGGTTCTTTGTTTTCACCTTTGACGAATTCAAGACCCAGCATGGCACCCAATCCTCTGATTTCTCCGATAATATCGAATTCTTTCTGCCACTTTGCAAAGCGGGTCTGGAGCTTTTCACCCAGGGCTACCGATTTTTCCAGCATATTGTCTTCCTCAAAAGCTTCCAGCACCGCCAAGCCGGCCGCACATGCGACCGGGTTGCCGCCGTAGGTGCCCCCCAGGCCCCACGCATGAACCGCATCCATTATTTCCTGCTTACCGACGACGGCCGCCAGCGGCATGCCGGCTGCCAGGCTTTTTGCCACGATGATCAGATCAGGCTCCACACCCCAGTGTTCGATGGCAAACATCTTGCCGGTACGTCCCATACCACTTTGGATTTCATCCGACACGAAAAGGATGCCGTTGTCACGGCAGATCTTCGCCAGTTCCTGAAAATATCCCGCCGGCGGTACGATAAACCCGCCTTCGCCCTGAACCGGTTCTGCCACCACTGCTGCCACGGCTTCCGGATTTACGTGCTTAATGAAGGCGTCGTGAAGCGAGTCGGCACCCGCAACATCACCAAATGGTATTCGGTAGATCTCCGGCGCAAATGGGCCAAAACCGAATTTGTACGGTTTGACTTTGCTGGTCATGGTCATTGTCAGCAGCGTACGACCATGGTAGGCGTTTTCAAAGACGATAATCGCCGGCCTTTTGGTATAATAACGGGCTATTTTGACTGCGTTTTCGACCGCTTCGGCGCCACAATTCAAAAAAACCGCTCGTTTGGGAAAATCACCCGGGGTAATCCGGCAGAGTTTTTGCGCCAGTTTCACCGCGGGTTCATACGGATTTACCATAAAGCAGGTGTGAGTGAATTTTTCGGCCTGGTTTTTGATGGCGGCGACAACCTTCGGGTGGCTGTGGCCGACATTCATCACGGCGATACCACCGCCAAAATCGATGTACTCCCGACCTTCAACATCCCGCAAAATGGCTCCTTGCGCCGACTCGATAAAATTTGTGGTGACGCTGGCGACACCCTCTGAAATGACTTTTGACCTTAGTTGATTCAGTTGCTCGTTCGTAAATTGGTTCATTTTCCCTCCTTTTCGGGTTAAAGGTATCGTGTTTTAGGCTTGTCAATTTAGATTATGCGGCCCAGATCAATGGTCTTTACGATGACGACCGCTCACATTCGGCACGATAAGTCGGAATTTTGGAAATCTTTTTGAATGCTTCAGTGTCAAATATTAGTTACCAAGAGTTGCAACCATGACTGCTTTAATCGTATGAATGCGATTCTCCGCTTCATCGAAAACAACAGAAGACGATGACTCGAATACTTCTTCGGTCACTTCCATGGCGTCCAAGCCAAACTTCTGATAGATTTGTTCGCCGATGGTCGTATCCCGATTGTGGAAAGCCGGTAGGCAATGTAAAAATTTGACATTGGGGTTGCCGGTTTTTTCCATTGCGGCTGTGTTGATCTGGTAGGGTTGCAGCAGCTTGATACGTTCTTGCCAGACTTCCTCCGATTCTCCCATGGAAACCCACACGTCCGTGCACAGAAAATCACAACCTTTGAGACTTTTGTCAGGATCATCGTTGATAGTGATTTTAGCACCGGTTTCTTTGGCAATTTCCCCAGCCTTGACAACCAGTTCCGGATTGGGTTGGAGGCTTTGGGGAGCTATCGAACGAAAATCCATACCCATCCTGGCAGCTCCCACCAGCAGTGAATTGCCCATGTTGTTTCTGGCATCGCCCAGGTAGGCAAGTTTCACCTGTCTCAGGGGTTTGTCGCAGTGTTCCATCATCGTCAACAAATCCGCCAGCACCTGTGTTGGGTGAAACTCATTGGTCAGTCCGTTCCAGACCGGAACCCCGGCGTATTGGGCCAGCTCTTCGACGACATCCTGGCCGAAACCCCGGTACTCGATACCATCATACATCCTTCCGAGCACCCGGGCAGTATCCTTCATGGTTTCCTTGGTCCCCATCTGTGAACCACTCGGGCCCAGATAGGTTACATGGGCACCCTGATCGTAGGCGGCCACTTCAAAAGCACAGCGGGTGCGGGTGGATGATTTTTCGAAAATAAGGGCGATATTTTTTCCCTGCAACCGCTGCCGTTCGACGCCGCTGTATTTGGCTTTCTTCAAATCAGCCGAAAGGGCCAGCAAAAATTTGATTTCTTTTGTCGAGAAATCGAGCAGTTTTAAAAAATGCCTGTTTTTTAGATTGAATGCCATCTCCTATCCTCCCGTATAGACAGATTAATTAAAATCCTTCCACCTGTTTCGGAAAATACTCCTCACAATCTCCAGCCCGGTAAACATCTGCGGTAGCACAGTGCAGACCGCCGCCGAAGGCGCTCACATCAATAAACGGCACCGGAATGACTTCAAAACCGAGCTTGTCAAACTGTTCCATCTGCTTTTTTTCCTGTGCATCCACACAGACAGTCTTGGGATCCAGCATGAGCGTGTTCATCGAAAGCCACTTGCTGCAAAAGGACAGGGGCGGGTAATCGTCCAGAGCAGGCTCGGCGCATTCCACGATTTCCCACCCATTCTTCTCGAAGAACTCGATCATTTTAGGCGCCAGGGGTTTGCGGACAGGATTGCTAAGGGCCAAACCCGGTCGCAGCAGCACAAACGTCGCATCGATATGGATCGGATTCGTTTCATAAAACCATATTGAATGCAACCGATGGTCCGGAAAGTGGCGGCGCAGCCAATCAAAACCGGCCCTGTTGGTTACCGATGAATGATATACGAACAAATCCTTCCCGGCTCGTGCAATATCTGCCGCATCGAAGCAGGGTTCTTTTTCAGTCAGTACCCAATCCCGGTTGTAAATGGCCTGATCCTTTTCTTCCTTGCTCTTCTTCTTCCACATATTCCAATAGTCATCCTTGTAGGTACTTTCGGCGAGCCGGGGTTTGGGTGCCGCTTCCCACCTGAACTTGGGATCTTCCTTAAAGTACTGTTCCAGCAGGGGACGATAACACAGATACTCATGCCAGCGGCTGCGCTGAGACATGGTGGCCTCGAGAATTTCATTGCCGACGGTTAACAGTACATCCCGCGGCGGCATGCAGCCGAACATGGAATCCTGGTGCCAATCAGGCGTCTGAACCTTCTGGCTGAAATCCATCGGCGTGGGACGATCAACGCGAATTCCCCGGCTTTCGAGAAGCTTAGCGAAATTGTCCAGCTGCTCATTGGCTTTTGCCTCCATCTCCTTGGGCAACGGGCCGTATGTCCCCAAGGGAAATCCGTGTTTCGGCCAGTCGCGTGCAATGGCCGGTTCAGGAGCTGTTACCATAGTCCCGTCGGCACGGCCAACAATGACATGTTTAAGCGGGTCCCACTCGTTCCAGGAATTTACGAGGGTCTTCTTTTCGGTCATATTTTCCTCCAAAAATTGATTTGTTGTCCTCATAACAGGTTAAAAACCCAGCGACCCAGCGAGAAACAGAAATTTGAAACTGAAATGAATCAATAGAAAAGAATGGAAACTGGTTAGAACTACAATTTGCATATCTTGCGGAAATGATGACCGTGAATGGCCAATGTTATCGCCAGCGGCAAGAGCTTCGGACAGCGTAAAAGCGTCCAGACGAGCAGGTTCCAGTACTGTATTCTCTCTTTACCAAAAATTCCGATTCTGATCGAGGTGCGAAAAACCGCCAGAAAGCGCTGGAAGTCCACCGGGATAGAAATCTTGGGGGC
>CAMYLH010000160.1 GCA_947259065.1 uncultured Desulfobacterales bacterium | reverse complement strand
AGTCGCTGGTTTTCTATTTAATCCGTCGGCTTATGCCAAAACGGCGGATGTCATCACCGTGCCGGGAAGCTTCAGTCAATTGGCCGAAGCGGCCGGTCCGGCTGTCGTCAACATCCGTACCGTCAAAACTATCAAGGGCGGGGGCCCTGTTTTCAGAAATTTTAGGCGCAACCCGCATGGTGGCGAAGATCCCTTTAAAGATTTTTTTGAGAAATTTTTCGGTGAAGACACTCAAAGAGAATTCAAGCAACCCAGCCTCGGCTCAGGGTTCATTATCGACAAAGAAGGGTTTGTGGTCACCAATAATCATGTGATCCAAGATGCCGACCAAATTAAAGTTAAACTAGGGGGTGATACTGAGTATGATGCCGAAGTGGTGGGGCGTGATGCCAATACCGACCTCGCATTGCTCAAGATAAAAACTGGCAAAGCGCTGCCGTTTCTCAATCTCGGCGATTCAGATGAATTGAAAATCGGTCAATGGGTGGTCGCCATCGGCAGCCCGTTCGGCCTGGAGCGTACGGTGACGGCCGGAATCGTTAGCGCCAAGGGGCGCGTAATCGGCTCGGGACCTTACGACAATTTTATCCAGACTGACGCCTCCATCAACCCGGGAAACAGCGGAGGACCTCTAATCAATATGCAAGGCGAGGTCGTGGGTATCAACACCGCTATTATTGCCGCCGGACAAGGCATCGGGTTTGCTATTCCCATCAACCTTGCCGAAAAAATCATTGCTCAGCTTAAATCAGAGGGCGAGGTCACCCGGGGATGGTTGGGTGTGGCGATTCAGGATCTCACCAGCGAGATGGCTGAATATTACGGACTCAAAAACCGCAAGGGTGTGTTGGTGGCCGATGTCTTTAAGGGCGATCCCGCCGATGAGGCCGGCATTCAAGCCAAAGATATTATTCTGTCGGTAAACGACAACAAGATTGAAACCAGCCGTCAGTTGACTTCCATGATTGCCGATCTCAAAGTCGGTGAGGCCGCCAAAGTGGAGGTGTTCCGCAATGGTAAATTAAAAATATTTAACATCAAGCTTGCCAAGCGTAACGATCAAAAGCTGGCCTCCCGTTCGACTCAACAAGAACCTGAAGAGGAAAAGTTCGGCATCCAAATCGCAGAGTTGACACCGGAAATTACCCAAAGGTTCGGTATCGGCGATACCACCGGCGTCATCGTCATCAAGGTGGAGTCCGACAGCAAAGGCGCTGAAGCCGGTGTTCAGATGGGTGATATCATCAAGGAGATCAATCACCGGATTATTGAAACCGGAAAAGACTACACCGAAGCCATGGATAAAATAAAGGATGATGAAGCCGTCAACCTGTTTATCTGGAGGAAGAATGCCGGGTTTCTGGTCATCAATTTGAACAAATAGTCCGTCGGTTAGCGGTCTGTTGGAGTTTAGCCGGGCTATTCGCTGATGGTTTTGCTCAGGTTTGGAATGGTTTCAGGCTTTCCTTTGACCATGTATCGATCGTCCCCGTTGCGGGCTGTCACATTCTCATAAACACCATCATCGCGCTTTACCAGTTTTGTAAAGCCGAGATCACGTAATTCGCTGTTTGATTTGGGGCAGCTGATATTGGTGCGGGAAATGATTTTTTGTACCGGACCGGAGCAATGCGGGCAGCGGTTAAGTTGTCTGTCACTGAGCGTCTGTTTATAGTCAAACACCTTTCCCAGGGTGCAAGGCTCTTCTTGATGTTCATATTCGTAAACAGGCATTTCAATACCTCATTGAGTAGTTAATGATTTCTATGGTTAGGTACTCGGCGACACATAAATCAATCATAGTCTTGGTATCCAGGTTCTCACTTGAACCTCTTAAAGTACCGAATCTACCCAAAGATCCCGATTTCAGCCAAATTCCGGGCCAATTTTTGGATAACAATTAATCTGCGCCTTCCCCAGCAACCCTTAGATTATACCAGAGAAATGATAAATTGGAAATGGTTCCTGTCAAGACTGCAACGATGGGCCCGTTTAAACGGCACACATCATCGCAATTTCTTTTCAGCCCCCTAAAGTTTGGTTAAAAAAATCCGATAGCTAATATGTGCTCTTCAAGGGGCACCGGATGATTGTTTTACCGGTGCCATGATTTTCCCGGTTGAGATGAACCCATTTTTATAAGAATTCAAAGCGCTAGTCAGAAGAGTCCAAAATGACGGTACTCCCCAAAATTCCACCAGCATGACTTGGAACTAATTTAGTATCTATTTCGGGACCGAGCTTTATGAATGATATTCAGCCCATCGGGCAAACTGAAATTGAGATGAAAATTAAGGAAGCCGATACCTGCCATTCCATGGGAATGATGCGAGAGGCGCTCCAGGTTTATGAACAGATTCTTGCAGATCTGTCGGAAAATGAGGGCCCCATTCGGGAGACCATCGGCATAAAAATCAACCAAGTAAAAAAGGAAATGGAAGATCAAAAAGGTACCGAAAGCCAAGGTATCTCAGAAGAAGATATTTCTTTTTTTAGGAAGACATTATCCGGCAATGATGATGTTTCAACACTACTTGACGGGGCCGCTGCTCTAAAAGAACTGGGGTTAATGGAAGAGGCCATAGCCGAATATACAAAGTTGTTAGAGCTTGATCACAGCAAAATTGATTTTACCCAGTACGATTATTCCCCCGATAAAATGATTTGTGACTATTTAGAATGTCTTTTGGCGGTCAGGCAGCCCCAGGAGGTCGTCAAAGAGGCTTATAAAGTTGTCTACAAACACAGTTTAAAAGAAAAGAAGATCGCCAAAATTAAATTCTGGCTTGGATTGCAGCTGGAAAAAAAGGAACACACCGATCTAGCTTATGAACTCTATCAAACAGCCGCCGAAATCGATTCCTCTAATGAGGAAATTGTTGAAAAGCTTAATTCCTTAAAGGCTAAAATCTCATCAAGTTCTCGATATGATTATCTTATCAGAAATAAGCGCGTCACCACCAATCAGCTGCAAGAAGCCCTGGCAATTGCCAAAAAAATGAAAAAGAGCGTTGAATTTATATTGGTTGACCGTTTCAGCGTAAAGAAGGAGGAGGTTGGCAAATCCTTATCGATGTATTTCGGTAGTCCCTTCCGGGACTTTGACGTCGAATTTCCCGTTCCATTTGAGTTGATCAGCAAGCTTAAAAAATCATTTCTGCTTTACTATGTCTGGGTCCCCTTGAGCTGGGATAAAAAAGGTGTGGAGATTCTGGTCGATGATCCTAAAGATCTGCGCAAAACCGACCACATCAAAGCCCTGATGACCAATCAGAGAATTAATTTCAGCGTTGGCTTCAAGGAGGACATCGATAAATACATCAACCATTTTTTTGATCCGCGTGCTGACACGGTTACTGAAACCACTTTGGAAAACCTGGATGAAATTATCCCCGACATCGCTTTCGAAGAGGAAGATGAAATTGAAGAAGACATGGGCGGATTGGATGAGTCATCCAGCCAGGTTGTCAAATTTGTCGATCAGGTTTTAATTACCGCTTATCGCAATGATGCCTCCGATATTCATGTCGAGCCATCTCCGCTGACACGCAAGACCCTCATCCGTTTCAGAACCGATGGTGTTTGTCATGAATATGTTCAGGTACCCAATACAATGGCTCCTGCGATAGTATCACGATTAAAAATTCTGGCGGATATGGACATCGCAGAAAGGCGGCTTCCCCAGGACGGCAAAATAAAAATAAAACGCAAAGGCATCCCCGCATTTGAATTGCGTGTTTCTTCAATGCCGACCGCCGGAGGATATGAGGACGTCGTATTACGAATCCTGGCCAACTCGATGGCCTATAAACTGGATGAAATCGGGTTAAATGAGCGCAACTTAGGTATCCTGCAAAAGGTTATTTGCCGGCCTTATGGGTTGATCCTTTGCGTAGGCCCCACGGGGTCCGGAAAGACCACCACCCTGCATGCTGCGCTGGGGCATGTGAACCATCCCGGAGTCAAAATTTGGACAGCGGAGGATCCTGTGGAAATCACCCAGGCAGGTTTACGGCAGGTCCAGGCAAGATCAAAAATTGGGCTTGATTTTGCCAGGATCATGCGGGGCTTTTTAAGACTGGATCCGGATATTATTATGATCGGTGAAATGCGGGACCGGGAAACCGCGTCCATCGGCATTGAGGCGTCTCTCACCGGGCATCTGGTTTTTTCCACCCTGCACACCAACAATGCGCCGGAAACATTGACCCGTCTGCTGGACATGGGAATAAATCCTCTGAATCTCTCGGATGCCTTTCTTGGTGTGCTTGCCCAGCGGCTGGTCCGAAAATTATGCAATAAATGCCAGGATTCGTACCATCCATCCAAGGAAGAATTTGAAGATATCCAATTAGATTACGGAAAAGAGGCATTAGCAAAAACAGGTCATATATACAACTCCCAAATTAAACTTTATCGCTCCCTTGGCTGTGAAATCTGCAGTGGTTCAGGATACAAAGGACGGGTCGGAATCCATGAATTAATGGAGGGAACCCCTGAAATTAAACAGCTCATTAAAAAAAATGCCACCTCGCACGACCTTGCCATACAGGCGGTAAAAGAAGGAATGACAACTCTAAAGCAGGATGGCATCAACAAAGTATTTCAAGGATTGACTGATATTGCTGAAGTGCGTCGTGTTTCCATTGAATAGGGAACTAAGCTTTTTCCAATATAAAATGGTTAAACAATATTTAAGCCGTTATAATCTACACAGGTGGCGATCATGCAAAAGAAAGCATTGATAGTGGACAGTGATTTTTTCTTCGTTGAGTTCTTGAACGAATTGTTAGCTAAAAGGGGCTATCAGGTAATAAAAGCCTATGACGGCAAGGAGGGTATCGGTAAACTGGATGATCTCACAGTTGATATCCTTTTTGCAGACCTGGTGCTGCCCAAAGTTGACGGCAAGCAATTATTCAGGTTCGTCCGTGAAAAATATAACGGCACTCGTTTTCCCATGGTAGCTTTGTCCGGTATCATGATCGAAAGTCTCGGATCGCTGGATGAGATCGGAGCCGACTATTTTATCGCCAAAGGTCCGGCTGACAAATTGACGATTAAGCTCAACGATTTTCTGACGGAAGTGGAAATTCAACCCTTTTTTCCTCCGGCAAATAAAATAGTTCTGGCCACCGACAATATTTACCCCAGACGCGATGCTGCCGAATTGGTCAAGTCCCTGCAATTTCAGCAAGCGGTAATTGAATCTGCTGCTGTAGGGATCATTATCGTCGACAGCGACACACGCATCATCAATGCCAATCCTGCAGCGCTTGAAATCGTCGGCAAGCGTTCGGTTGATGTCATCAATTGTCCGGTGAACGAGTTGTTTGACAACGGAAGTCAGACCAAACTTGCAGATGGGCTTGAACGGGTGATGCAACATACGAATATAGAGAAGATTTCTTTTCTTGCAACCTTCAATTCTCAACTGATGAATACCATTATTTCGCCAATCAGATTGGCCGATAGCGCAGTTGGTTGGGTTCTTGTCGTCGAATCAGTGTCGCAGGATAACCGTGAAACGCGAATTCAATAACCGAACCGATGGCTTTGAAGTTGTCCATGTGCGCACCTCGGTTATTATCAAATTTGACGTTTCCCCGATTTAACCTGATACCGCTTGCAGTTGTGTGCTGATTTTGGTATGAAA
>CAMYLH010000159.1 GCA_947259065.1 uncultured Desulfobacterales bacterium | reverse complement strand
ATTGAATTTGCTTGCAAACCTTCAGGCGGATCTCGGCGTCAGTTTTCTGATCATCACCCACAACCTGTCGGTGGTGCGTCACATCAGTGATCGCATGGCCATCATGTATCTGGGCCGTTTCGTGGAACAGGGAATGACGGACGAGATTTTTTATCACCCGCGACATCCCTATACCCATGCACTTTTGTCCGCCAATCCAAACCCGGACCCGGATGACCCTAAAGAGCAGGTCGAGCTTAAAGGAGAAATTCCCAGCCTGATGAGCCGGCCCCGGGGCTGTGAATTTCATCCCCGCTGTCCAAGCGTTCAAGACCGGTGTCGATCCGAGGCGCCATCGCTAGAAGAGATAGCGCCGGGCCATTTACTAACCTGTCACTATCCCATCAAACACGATGACGCGCCTTTTGTATAGCCTGTCTTTAAACAGGAGGAACTTAAAATGCCCACTGTTTTAAAGGGTGCGACCTTAATCGACGGTACGGACAGAGATCCGTTGAATCATTCGGTGCTTATTTTCAATGAAACGAAAATTGTCAACATCGGTACGGCAGAAGAGGTCATGATTCCGGATAATTCAAAGGTGTACGACGTGTCCGGCCTTTTTGTTATTCCCGGTCTGATCGATTGCCACATTCATATGGACCTCCACGGCATGGCGGACACCTTCCAGGAGAATCTTGTCGAGGATAAACTGCGCGCTATCAGAACGGCTGCAGAGATGGAGGATACCTTGCGCGCCGGGTATACCACTGTCAGAAATCTCGGTTCCGTCAACGGTATCGATTTCGCAGTTCGGCAGGCTATCGACGAAGGCTTGATGAAAGGACCCCGTATTATTACCAGCGGAAGAATTATCTGCATGACATGTTCCGGCACCGAATACTTCAGCGGGATGTACCGGATTGCCGATGGTGTCGATGAAAATCGCAAGGCCGCCCGGGAGCAGCTGAAAGCAGGAGCGGACGTCCTCAAGGTCATGGCAACGGGGGCCATCATGAACCCGGGGGGAGTACCGGGCGCCGCCCAGCTGAGTGTCGATGAGATGCGTGCTGTGATCGAAGAAGGTGCCAAGCTTGGGATTCCCACAGCGGCGCATGCCCATGGCGCCCAGGGCATAAAAAATGCCGTTGAAGCAGGGGTCACAACCATTGAGCACGGTACCATGGCGGACGACGAGGCCATTGAAATGATGGTGAAGAAAAATGTTTTCCTCGTCCCTACCCTGCTGGTGGATGACCTTATCCGCAAGGCCGGTGAAAGAAACGAAGTACCTGCTTTTATGGTGGAAAAAGCTGAGCGCCTCAAGGAAATGCGCCATTTAGTGCTGCAAAAAGCCATCTCTGCCGGTGTCAAAATCGCCATGGGCACGGATGCCGGAACCCCCTTTAATTTTCACGGCAGGAACAGCATCGAGCTGGATCTGTATGTCAGGGAAAAATTGATGACGCCGCTGAAGGCCTTGCAGACCGCCACCCAAGATGCCGCCGAGGCCATCGGCCTCTCCGATCGATTGGGAACGTTAGAAAAGGATAAAATTGCGGATTGTGTGGTGCTCAAAAAAAACCCGTTGGAAGACATGTCATGTCTGATGGACTTAGAGAACATCTACATGGTCTTTAAAAAAGGGATATTACAGAAGGAATGGTCATGACCGTGGAACCGGGAATATACTTGCCGGGCCTGGGCGGTGTGCGGATCGAAGACGATGTGGTCGTCAACGAGGATGGCTGCACCGTGATAAACACATATCCCAAAGATTATGATGATATGGTGAAAAGAGATTTTTAGAACCGATGATTCCTGTCCCGGACATATTGTTTAAGAACATCAGCGAGGAAGCGGTTTTCAAAATTCACGAGGCCGGCCTGTGCATTCTTCAAGCCCCGGGGATTCGCATCGAAGATCCGAAAATACGGGAACGGTTATGCGATCGGGGTTGTGCGGTCACCGGTGAACGCGTTGCAATATGCCGCAATTGTGCCGAAAGCGCCCTATCCCGTGTTACCAGCCGACTGGCACTCACCTGTCCGGGGGGGACCAGCGTCAACCTGCAGCCGAATTACACCGCAACCCACACCACCGGCGGCATGCCCTATATCATTGATCGGCACAACGGTCGCAGGCGATATGCCCGGTCTGCAGACCTTATTTCGCTGACACATCTGATCAACGGGTTGGAGCAGCTGGATATCAACTGCGCGATGACCTATCTTGAAGATGTTCCGCCCGATATCAACCAGTTGAAACAGTGTGAACTGCTGCTTCGCTATTCTCTCAAACCCGTTTATGTGGGGGTTTCGTCACCCCGAGAACTGGAATACATTGTCGAACTGTTTCGAGTCGCGGGGACGGCGCTTCCTCCAACAGAAGACAGTGCTCTGGGTATCTTGGGGATATCTCCCGAGAGCCCCCTTTATTTCCCACGATCCATAACAGCGACCATTGAAACGGCAGTCGCTGCTGACATTCCCGTTGTCATGTTGCCGGCGCCAATAGCCGGTTTTACGAGCCCTTTGACCATTGCCGGAAGCCTGGCCCAGCAACATGCCAGCATGCTGGCCTTTACCTGTATTGCTGATTTGATAGAACCCCGAAGCCGGCTCATTTACGGCGCTCGACTGGCGTTTGCCAATATGCGGACCGGTAATTCCATTTGGGGACTGCCTGAAGTGGGCATGGCCGCTGCAGCCGCCGCACAGCTGGCCCATCACAGCGGTTTTCTGTCCGATGTTTACGGCTTTTCCAGCTCGGCCTGCACCAGCGACCATCAGGCCGGATACGAAAAGGCGTTCAACGGCATACTGCCGATGCTTGCCGGGGCCAACCTGATATCCGGTTTCGGCGGGTTGGCCAGTTTGACGACCGCATCCCACGAACAGTTGGTCATCGATAATGAAACATTTCGAACCATGGGGAGAATTGCCCGTGGCTTTCAGGTGAACACGGATACACTGGCGGAAGATGTCATTGTCTCGGCGGCGTGCGGTGAAGACTATGTGACCAGCGATCACACAATCCGACATTTGAAAGCGGGTGAAATTTTTATTCCGGAGTTGGCTTTCGACGATATTTGGCAGGGATGGACATCACCGGATGATGATAACCGTCGTAGAGCAAGAGACAAGACTGAATCGCTTCTGCGCGAGCCACTAGAAAACAGTTTGTCTCGGGAATCCGAAAAAGAATTCGACCGGATAATGGCGGCTGCCCGGACAGCTCTGACCCGCTGATCGAATACCTCTGAAAGACATATGCGCATGCTGAAAGACCGGATATTTCTAAACGGCAATGTGTTGACCATGGAACTGCAACCGCCTCATGTTTCCGCCTTTGGGGTCGTTGGTGATCTGTTCGGTGCCGTAGGCTCCGACACGGATGTTCGACACCTTCATCCGCCTGACTCGGACATTATCGATTTAAAGGGAAAGACCGTCATCCCGGGTCTAATCGAAACCCATAACCATCTGTCCGATTATGCCATGACCCTGATGCAGATCGACTGCTCCACACCGGTTAATCGAACACTTTCAGATGTCGTGGGTCGTATCAGGGAAAAAGCAAAAGAAACAAATAGGAATGAATGGATCAAGGGTTGGGGATTTGACGACACCCTGATTGCGGAAAAACGCCATCTGACCCGTCAGGATCTCGATAAGGCATCCAGCGAAAATCCTGTTTTTATCCACCATATCTCCGGGCATCTGGCTTACGTCAATTCCAGGGCCCTTCAAATCGCGTCAATAGAATCTGCAACACCGGATCCCGAAGGCGGAAAAATCCATCGGGATGAAACGGGCATACCCACGGGACTTTTGGTTGAAGAATCCGCACAGGCCTTGGCGCTTAAACACATTCCCGTTCCGGCCATTTCGGACATAAAAAAAACGCTGCAGCATGCGATCAACCACTATCACCAATACGGCATTACCAGCGTCCATGACGGATCCATCGGATACTACCGCGATGGACCCGAGCTGCTGACGGCTTACCGGGAACTTGAATCCGAAGGAAAACTCACCATCCGGATATATGCAACGATTATCGCAGATCTGTATGAATCGATTTACCGGATCGGCCTCGGAACCAGGTTTGGATCAAAATTCCTGAAGCTCGGCAGTGTGAAGTTGTTTCAAGATGGATCCATTCAAGCTCTGACCGCCGCCCTGAAAAATCCTTACCTGAATCGTCCCGGGTTCCACGGTCATGTCCTTATACCCCAAGGAACTTTGAACGCGCTTGTGAAGAAATACCATGAAGCAGGACTCCAAATCGCCATCCATGCCAATGGCGACCGGGCCATCGAATCCGTGCTGGAAGCTATCGAAAAGGCCTATGAGGCCCACCCGCGTCAAGATCACCGGCACATGATCATCCACTGCCAGCTGGCATCACAGGACCACGTCCGCCGCATGAATCGTGCCGGTGTGATTCCGAGTTATTTCATCAATCATATCTATTATTGGGGAGACCGTCATATCGCCGAATTTTTAGGGCGAAGGCGGGCCCAAACCCTGGACCCGCTCGGCTCGACGGTCAAGGAAAATCTATTGTTTACTCTGCACTCCGACTGCCCGGTGACGCCAGTGAATCCGCTTTTCAGTATTTATACCGCTGTCAACCGAATAACTCGCAAAGGTGAAGTCCTCGGGGAGACAGAGCGTATTTCAGTCGACCAGGCGCTGAAGTCGTTTACGATCCAGGGCGCATACTGCAGTTTCGAAGAGCGCCTAAAGGGATCTATCGCGCCGCAAAAGCTGGCCGATTTTGTAATACTGTCGGACAACCCTTTAACTGTGCATCCCTCAGCGATAAAAGATATCCGGATCGAAGCAACGGTGGTCGGGGGCCGAATCGTTTATGGCACCTATTAATGTCTATGGAGCAGTTCCTTTTTTTACTCGATCTCGTGGCGATTTCTTCTTAAAAAAACCGCCCAATTTAGTTCACTTTCTCAATTTCAGAATTCAAATTTTTTGGCGCGATATGCTTGCAGGTAATTCCCGCAATACTCATCCTGGCCGGCAAGCGCCTCGGCGGCAAGGATATTGGCCATCATTTTTTTATCCAGGGGATTAACGATGGCACCGTCCAGGCCTTTGGCAATTGCCATGACCATAAAGGTCTGGTTTAAAAATTTTCTTTCCGGTAATCCAAAAGAAATGTTCGATAGCCCGCACATGGTATGAATACCCTTGAAGGTGGTTATGATTTTTTCGATGGCATTTAAGAACTCCGTGCCAAAATTGCTGTTGGTGGCAACGGGCTGTACCAGGGGATCCACAAAGATATTTTCAAGGGATACATTTTTCTGCAACAATCCGTTGATCAATTTGTCGGCAATCGCCATGCGGTCATCTGTGGTTTCCGGCATGCCGGCATCACTCATACACAACGCCACGACTTTAAAATCCGTACCGGCCACGATGGGGAGCAAGGCATCATAGCGTTCTTTTTCCAGAGAGATCGAATTGATCATGGGGGTCCCCTTGTGCACGGCCAGGGCTGTTTCGATGGCCCGCGGATCCGGACTGTCAATGCTGCAAGGGCTATCCGCAGCCGTCTGAACGGTTTCGACCAGCCATTTCAGGTAATCGGCCTCCTTACCGACAAATACGCCGGCGTTCACATCGATGTAATCGGCGCCGTTCTCGGTCTGGTCCATGGCCAG
>CAMYLH010000158.1 GCA_947259065.1 uncultured Desulfobacterales bacterium | reverse complement strand
TGGCCTCGATCTTTAAGTTGCCGGTAATAGTCCGCCTGGTCGGCAGGCATAGCCCGCGGGCCCTCTTGCCGAATAAAGGTCTGCATATCCGTGTCAACGACTCCCGGCCTTACGGTTAACGCGGTCAATCCAGGTTCTTCGACAGCCAGAATTCGGGTAAAATGATTCAGGGCAGCCTTGCCGGTGCAATAGGCACTGATGGATTCCAGGGCCAGATTGGCGGCTCCGCTGCTCACATTCACAATCCGCCCCTTTTGCCGATTTAAAGCGGCAGCAGCGGCCCGGATCAGATTGAACGGACCGATCAAATTCACTTCAATGTTGTATCGCCAATCGACGGGATCGGTCCGGACGATGGCAGAAATTGGATGAACAATACCGGCGTTGTTTACCACCGCATCAATCCGCCCGAATCGATCCAAGGTTTTGTCAACGGCTTTACGGCAGGCATCGTATTGGGACACATCCGCCCTGCATACCAAAGGTTCCCCGCCCAGACGTCGAACATCGTTGCCTGTCTGGTTAAGCTTTGCTTGCGATCGGGCGATAAGCGTGACCGCCGCCCCTGCTTGGCCCAGCCAGCAAGCCACGGCCGCCCCCAACCCGCGCGACGCACCGGTTACGATGGCTACTGGAATGTTATTCATAACAGGTAATTAGCTCCTTTTCAGGTTTCAGTGTTCCCCGCTGCCGCTTCGCTTCAGACGGGATCTTCGACAGGTATAAGCCCAGTCGCTTGTCTGAAAAACGGCCAATCTAATCCAATTAAAAGCTTAATGGCGGATACAGTCCATTTTTTGACAGGATCAACAAGCTGGACAGGATAAAGATTTATGAATCCAAAACAATCCTGATAATCCTGTAGATCCTGTCTAATTGAATGAAGTTTCAAATGAGGGGTTAATTAAAAAATTAACATCGAACATCGACGTTCAATCTGTTCACTGTTCCGGCCAAGCGGGGTCATATGAGGATTTTGAAACTTGCCTTCTGACACCCGAAATCTGACACGTGACACCTTTAATTTGGGTTATCGCGTCAAGTCCAAAAGCGCCCTCACTTCCTCCGGTCGGATTTTACCAACTGCGAGCTTCATATATTCTATAATCAGAACTGATTCCATTTCGTCTCTCGACATCCGGGCCCAGTGGTGTTTATCTTTAGCTAGTTTTGCGGACAATTTTCCAATGTGCCTTCCACCCCCATCATACCTATTTTGCAAAATGCCGGAATATATCTTCATTTTAGATCTTAGGGTGTCTTCGGAGAACCCCCTGATCCGAGAAAAATTGTTGGCCATTGATTCCACCGAGGGCAGCAAAGGATATTCCAAGATCTCCTTCATCGGTTTTGCAAACCGTTTCAGACCGCTGTAAATGTGTTGCCTTCGCACCATGTTGATTCTGTTGCCTTCGCACCATGTTGATTCCAGCCCACCCGGCCCGAAGCCATTTGAATACGGCGCAGCGAACCTTCGAATCGACTGGGTCAACCTCATCATATATATTGATCCCGCTGGACCTGTACATATATGACTTGACCCACCCCAGAGCGGGGATGGTCAGCCCGGGTTTGCCGGAATAAAAATAATCCCAATCATCGTCCGTACCCAGGACATACCCTTTTCTACCGACGGCGGAAACATCTACCTGTTTGGAAACGGTAACCAGGATGTTGCGTTGGCGATACTTAAAAAGAACGATGGTTTGGTGCACATTGTATGCGTAGTAAGCACCCGAATGGGTGTCCGGTGTAATTTCCATATGTTGAAGCCCCTTGATTACGACCGGAGAATCGAGCTGATCCAGGTACCGCTCGATGCGCGGCGCCGATTGCCGGTTCTTCCGTGCATCCAGCCAGTAAAGCAGACGCGCCGAAGAAGGCACGGTAGCGATATATGGAATATCGGGATTAAACGAATATGCCACGATCTTTTGAAGATTTTGATGAATATCAAATTCATAATAGGCTGAGGGTGCGTCGGCTATATTATCTGCATAGTACAACGCAGCATCCTTTCCAGGTTTGTTGATAAAATCCAGTACCCCGGCAACCTTTTCAAGATCAAAAGTGACTGTTTTAGCGGGGTCGGCAAGATCGAGGAAATGATGAAGTCCGGCAGAAATGTCGCGTGGAATTTCTACCTCATCGAGGCTTCCATCCGCTTGGCACTCGACCGCTAAAAGCAGGCAGATTGCCCATATCATGGCTATTATGCTAAATGTTCTGCAGTGAATCATTAGTATTTTGCCTAGGTTGAGCGGTTCAGCCCGCCCTGGCCTCCGGCTCGTAGGGATGAGCCTACGCCTCGGAGAGTGCGACTTATGAGATCATATTACAGCCCGTGTCAGGTTCCCAAATATGAATCTAAATAATTGAGCAACGTAAAGTCAGGTCTGGGCCAGGGAGTTCAACGTTCCGGGTTGAAAAAACGCACACCGTTCATACAGACCTCGTTGAATAGTTTACTGGTTGAATGGTTGCTTCGGTAAATTGTAGTCATAATCTTAGAATGTTACGATTATTAAAACTCTGAAGTGTTCAATTATTTTTCAAATATGGGATAAATCCATATTTACGACCACTTAACCAATCAACGATATCTGAACTAATAACACAGCTTAAATAAACAAAAAATGATTTTATTGTGCCTTCGTATCTTGGTGGCTATACTTTTACGATATACAAGTCATCCGGAATTTTAGCCATCAGAAATCAGATTGCCATCTCGAAAAAGGGAATTAGTTTATGCGCTGTGGAAATTTGATCGGATTCTTCCCAACTTGGATCAACGGGAAAAATTGCCAAAAAGGCACCAAGACACAAAGCAAAGCTGTTTGACAACCGTTCAAGGTTCAAAAGTTTGGTGTTCAGAGGTTGTACCTGTAAGAAACGAATTACGGTAGTGGACAAGATCCGGAATACCCGACTTCAACCATTGGGTGAAAGCGCGTTTTAGCCGTTGAAGACAGAACCCCTTTTATACGAGTTGGTCGGGTATTTTTCAACACGGAACGTAGAACCCGGAACCATTCAACCTGAGTTTGTGTCTCGGTGTCTTCGTGGCGAAAATGTTTTGCAGCAAAATGAGGTAGATGCGCCCCTGGAGAGCACAAAACAATTACCAGCTAGTCTTGGATTTGAAACAGGATGAAAAACCAGTCTATTCGAATAACAGGCGCCCGTCAGCATAATCTTAAAAACCTGGATCTTGCCATCCCGCTGAACCAGATTACCGTGGTCACCGGCGTCAGCGGGTCGGGCAAGTCGTCCCTGGCGTTTGACACCCTGTATGCCGAAGGCCAGCGCCGCTATGTGGAAACCTTTTCACCGTACGCGCGGCAATTCATGGATCGTATGGACCGCCCTCAGGTTGAAAAGATCGAAGGCATTCCGCCTGCCATTGCCATCGACCGCAAGGACCCCGTCCGGACCTCGCGTTCGACGGTGGGCACCATGACCGAAATCACTGATTATGTTAAGTTGCTGTATGCCCGGCTCGCACAACTCCACTGCCAATCATGCGGCAAGCCGGTGATCCCGGAGACGCCGGCCCATATCTGGGACCTGTTGCAAAAACGCCGGACAGAATCAGCCACCATTATCACCTTCCCATACATGATTAATAGCTCCTCCACAGACCAGGTCAAGGCGTTGCTAAGACAAATGGGCTTTGATCGACTGTTCCTCAAATACCAAATCGTCTCCTTGGAAGACTGGCATCCTGAACGCCTGCCAAAAGAGATACCGGTATTGGCAGATCGGTTAATCCTGCGTCCCGCAGATAAAGAGCGAGTGCTGGACTCCCTTGAGTTGGCCTTCCGCTTCGGCGGGGGTCGACTGGATGTCTGGCTGGGAGCAGATGAACATGATGCCTTCAGCAACCGGCTGGTGTGCGCCCGCTGCCATATCGAATACAGTTCGCCGCTGCCCAACCTTTTCTCATTCAACAGCCCCATGGGCGCATGTGACACCTGTCGCGGCTTTGGTCGCACCATTGGCATTGACATGGATCTCGTCATACCGGACCACTCACTCTCTCTCGCAGCAGGCGCCGTCAAAGCCTTCGGCAATCCGGATAACAGCCGTATGGAATTTACAGACCTGATGGATTTTTGTCGGCTTCAAAAAATTCCGACCGATATCCCTTTTAAACAGCTGAAGGCCGCCCACAAAAAAGCTATCATTAAAGGGACATCTGCGTATTATGGCATCGAAGGGCTCTTCCGCTGGCTGGAATCCAGAACCTATAAAATGACGGTGCGGGTATTTCTGGCGCGCTATCGCAGCTATGATGTCTGCCGCGAATGCAGCGGCACGCGATTTAAAGAAGATACCTTGCTCTACCGTCTCGGCGGACTGAACATCGCGCGGATCTATGCCATGAATGTCGAGCAGGCCCATGATTTTTTCAAAACGTTGCCGGTGTCGCCCCGGGATGAAGCCGGTCTACTGGTATTGGAGGAAGTCCGCAATCGCCTGAATTACCTCAGAGATGTCGGGTTGGGATACCTGACCCTCGATCGTCAGTCCCGCACCCTTTCCGGTGGTGAGGTCCAGCGGGTTGCGCTGGCATCCGCCCTGGGATCTTCGCTGGTAAACACCCTTTATGTTCTGGATGAACCCAGCATCGGCCTGCATCCCCGGGACAACCACCGGCTTATCCGCATATTGAAGGGACTGCGCAACTTATCGAATACCGTGGTGGTGGTCGAACATGATCCTGAAATCATTCGCGAGAGTGACTATCTGCTGGATCTGGGGCCAAAAGCCGGTGACCAGGGCGGTGAGATCATGTATTTCGGCCCCACTGCCGAGGTCAACGGATCTCTCACCGGGCAATATCTGAAGGGTCGACGCAAAATCTCGGTCGCCGGCCGGCGGCGCAGCCCCCGCAGCAACCGATGGTTGACCATCAAGGGAGCGGCCGCAAATAATTTAAAAAAAATCGATGTGAAGATCCCTCTGGGATTGTTTGTCTGCCTAACCGGCGTATCCGGATCGGGCAAATCGACCCTGGCGGAAGATATTCTATACAAAGCCGCTAAAAAATCCCTGGGAATCCAGGAGGGTCGCCCCGGTGAACACACCGCCATCAAGGGGATGGATCATATTGATGATGCCGTCCTGGTGGACCAGCGCGCCATCGGCCGCACCCCGCGGGCCAATGCATTGACCTACACCAAAGCCCTGGATCCGATTCGCTACCTCCCAAGCCAAGACCGGTAATTTTGGTCCCGGTTACTTCTCCTTTAATGTGGCCGGCGGACGCTGCGAAACCTGCAAGGGCGAAGGATTCGAGAAGGTCGAAATGCAGTTTCTTTCCGATGTGTTCATTCTGTGTCCGGATTGCAAGGGAAAACGCTTCAAACCCGACGTACTGGATGTCTGCTATCAGGGGCGCAACATCCACGACATGCTGACCATGACGGTGGACCAGGCCCTCAAGTTTTTCGAAACTACCAAGAAGGTGGTATCGGCGCTCCAGCCGCTGGCCGATGTCGGCCTGGGATATATCCGGTTGGGCCAGCCGATCAACACCATGTCCGGCGGCGAGGCCCAGCGTCTCAAACTCTCCCGCTATGTCGGCGATGGTTCCGCTAATCTTTCGCGCAAATTGTTCATATTTGACGAACCCACCACCGGCCTGCATTTTGCTGACATCGGCAGGCTGCTGACCGCTTTACAGCGCCTGGTCGACAGCGGAAACACGGTCCTGGTGATCGAACACAACATGGATGTGGTCAAAACCGCCGACTGGGTCATCGATCTGGGCCCCGAAGGCGGCGATGCCGGAGGTTATGTGGTGGCAACCGGACCGCCCGGCAAAGTGGCCCAAAATACAAAATCTCACACCGGCCGTTTCCTGAAAGCCTATCTAAAAGGAACGGGACGTTTGAAACGTCAAAACGCATCGCCCACCGGTGTGGCCGAATCGGTGGCATCATTTTCAGAACCGGCCATCGCCGATGTCATCACATTGAAAGGCGCCCGCGAACATAATTTGAAGGATATCGATCTGACCTTACCCCATAACGAAATGGTGGTGCTGACCGGTGTCTCCGGTTCGGGAAAATCTACCTTGGCCTTTGATATCCTTTTTGCCGAAGGCCAGCGCCGCTATCTGGAAAGCCTGGCACCCTACGTCCGTCAGTATATGAAAATCCTGGAACGGCCGGATGTCGATCTGGTAACCGGCCTGGCCCCGACGGTGGCCATCGAACAGCGGACCAGCTATGCCAGCCGCCGGTCCACCGTGGCCACCCTTACCGAAATCTACCATTACCTGAGGCTGCTGTATAGTAAACTGGGAATCCAGCACTGTCCGGGCTGCGGCCGCCAATTGACAGCCCAGACCCAGGTCGCCATCGTCGATCAGATCCGCCGGCGGTATCCCGGTCCCGCGGCCACGGTGCTGTCGCCCAAGGTATTCGGCCGCAAAGGCTTTCACAAGGAGGTGTTTGCCCGGGCCCTGAAAAAAGGATTCAAGAAGGCCCGCATCGACGGCAAAATAACACCATTGAAGCAGGGCATGGCATTGAGCCGCTATCACGAGCACAACATCGATCTGGTCATCGGACGTCTTAGGGACGGGGATCTGGAACCGCTGGTTGACCGGGCGCTGCAAGAGGGAGGTGGCAGCCTGGTGATAATAGACCGTCGCGGCAACGAAGACGTGTTCAGTTTGCACGGTATTTGCGCCACCTGCGGCATCGGTCTTGAGAGCCTCGATCCCCGCCTGTTTTCGTTTAACAGCAAGCAGGGGGCCTGCGAGCAATGCGGCGGGCTGGGAACCATAGGGGAACCGGAGGATGAAGATAACGCCGGTGTGAAGATCTGCCCGCTATGCGGCGGCAGCCGCTTGAAGTCCCAGGCCCTGGCAGTCAAAGTCAACCAATATACCATCTGGGATCTGGTGCAAAAACCGGCCCGACAAGTATATGAGATCATCAACAAAATGACCTTCAACGCCCATGACAAACCGGTGGCCGAACCCATTGTGGCCGAGCTGCTGGCCCGGCTTTCGCTGCTGAATCAACTGGGGTTATCCTACCTTTCCCTGGCCCGCAGCGGAGATACGCTTTCCGGGGGAGAAGCCCAGCGCATCCGTCTGGCCGCCCAACTCGGATCGAACCTGACCGGGGTCTGCTATATTCTGGATGAGCCCACTATCGGCCTGCATGCCAGGGACAACCGTATCCTGATTGACTCCCTCAAAACCCTGCGGGACAGGGGTAACACCATTCTGGTCGTTGAACATGATGAAGAAACCATCCGGGCCGCCGATACCATTGTCGATCTGGGTCCCGGGGCCGGACAGGACGGCGGTCGGGTGACGGCCAAGGGCAGCCTTTCCGATTTGAAAAAAGTTCCCCAGTCAGTGACTGGAGCCCTGATTGACGGTCACCGCAAAAAAATAACATCGCGCTTGAGGCCCTACAAAAAAAAACGCGGCATCTCAATTCGGGGGGCCGCTGTGAACAACCTCAAACAAATTAACGTCGATATTCCCCTGGGTTGCCTGATTTGCGTCACCGGTGTGTCGGGTTCGGGAAAATCCAGCCTGCTCAAGGAAACTATCTATAGAGGGTTGCGCAACCGGCTGTTGAAGCAGCGTCGGCCGGCCGGTAAATGCCAGGATATTACAGGGTGGCAGACACTCACCCGCGTGCTGGAAGTGGACCACAGTCCCATCGGCCGCACACCGCGCTCTGTGCCGGCCTCCTACGTGGGATTTTTATCGGAAATCCGTAAACTTTTCTCCCTGACGCCCACGTCCTGCGCCAGAGGCTATTCGGCCGGCCGCTTTTCATTTAATGTCGCCGCGGGCCGCTGCCAGACCTGCAAGGGACAGGGCCGACCCAAGGTTGAAATGAGCTTTTTGCCCGATGTGTATGTACTCTGTGAAGTCTGCCGGGGAAAACGATTCAATAGCGAAACTCTGGCTGTTCAGTATCGAGGCCGGAATATCTCGGAAATCCTTGAGATGACATTTGCCGAAGCGGCACGTTTTTTTGCGGCCATCCCCGCCATTCGGCGCGCCGTGCAGTTTGTCTGCGACGTCGGTCTGGGATATCTTTGTCTGGGGCAGCCCAGTCCTACCCTGTCCGGTGGTGAAGCCCAGCGCATTAAGCTGGCTCGGCAACTGGTCAAACGATCCAACGGTCACTCACTGTATGTCCTGGACGAACCCACCACCGGGCTGCACATGGCCGACGTTCAGCGTTTGGTCGACGTTTTCCAAAAGCTGGTGGACGAGGGCAACACGGTGGCCGTCATCGAGCACAACATGGAGATCATCCGCGAAGCCGACTATATCATTGACCTGGGGCCCGAAGGCGGTGACAAGGGTGGACGGGTGGTGGCCGGCGGATCTCCCAAAGAACTTTTAAAAGCAGTTAAAAAATCCCATACGGCAAGGTGGTTTAAGAAGTACTTGCAGGGTAATTAGACCCTCATATTTCATGTTTTGCGTCTTTATGTCAAAAAACAAAAGACAAATACCAAACAAATCACAATGACCCAAATTCAAAATCCCAAACAATTGGCTTTTGATCTTATTTGATATTGAGATTTGGAATTTATTTGTCATTTGGTTCTTGTAATTTGTTATTTCCGTGTTATCCAGGTTAGGGAATTATTAATTTCCAAGAATAAAGATCAGTTAGTCTTGGTATTCAATCTAAGAGGAATTTACATGTCCAAAAAATTTGAAGTAAAAACTGCCGACCTCCGATGCATTTGCGACCCCAGGGTCTTTAAGTTCAAAAATACGACGGAGATTAAGCCCCTTAAAGCGGTCATCGGGCAACAGCGGGCGGTACAGGCCATCGAATTCGGGCTGAATATGAAGAGCCCCGGATACAACATCTTTGTCACCGGTGTTGAAGGTACCGGAAAATCCACCATCGCTAAAGACATCGTTACCAAACATGCGAAAACCCTGTCCGGACCGGATGACTGGTGCCTGGTCAATAATTTTAAAGATCAATTCCGTCCCAAAGCCATTGCGGTGTCATGCGGAAAAGCGGCCCATTTCAGCAAAACGATGAATAAACTCATCGAAGATTTAGCAACGGATTTGCCTTCGGCATTCGAGAGCAAAGCATATTTGAAACGGCTATCCGTCATTAAAAAAAAATATTCGGATAAACAGAACCAGCTGTTTCAGAAGATCGAAAAGTTAGCCGAGGACAACCACCTTCAAATTGTTAAATCGGAAAGTGAGTTTGAAACGATTCCCATAGTGGACGGCAAACCGTTGACGAGCGAAGATTTCACAAATCTGACAAAAAAGAAAAAAGCTGAAATTGAAGAAAATATTCGCCTGATCCAGTCTCAAATAGCGATTGCATCCGTGGAAGTCGATAAGCTGGAATTTGCGCTGCGCGCGGATGTAGAAAAATTGATGGATGAAACGACCCTGTCCGTCGTGAAATCACGTCTGGAAAAAATCAGATCCGATTGTAAAGACAACCGCAACATCCTCATCCATTTGGATGAGGTTGAACAGGACATCGTCGAAAACGTCAATTTGTTCATTCCCTCGCAGGAAACCGCCACCGGAGAGGAAAATATTTTAAATTCCCCTCAAAAATCAAAACTTCAGCGCTATCGCGTCAATATATTAACAAATCAGGAATCGGTAAAGGGAGCTCCGGTTATCTTCGAAACCAATCCCACCTATCACAACGTGATGGGTCGTATCGAAAAACGAGCTTATATGGGAACGGTGACGACGGACTTCACCATGGTTCAGGCCGGCTCGCTGTTAAACGCCAACGGCGGTTTCCTGATAATGGATATGGAATCTATCCTGATGAATCCCTATGTCTGGGAAGCACTCAAGCGCACCTTGCAGACCAAGTGCCTTTACATCGAGGATATTACCGAGGAGACCGGATTTGGTACGGTTTCCCTGCGGCCGGAGCCTATCCCCCTGGAAGTCAAGGTGATTTTGCTGGGTAGCTATGACAGTTTTGAAGTTTTGCAAAACTATGATCCGCGATTTAACAAGATCTTCAAGGTGCGGGCGGACTTTGATTACGAAGTACAAAAAACCTCGGACACGGTTCAGCAGTATGCGCGGTTTATTGCCCGGGTTTGTAAAGAGGAGGGGCTTCTGCCCTTCACAGCCAAAGGTGTGGCCGCCATCGTGGAGTTCGGCGAAAAATACGTATCCGATCAAGACAAGCTCTCCATTCGATTCGGTCCTTTGCTGGGCGTTTTAAGGGAGGCCGACTATTGGGCGCGAAAGGGAAGGGCCAGACTCATTTCCGATAAATATGTCGTCAAGGCCTTTCGCGAACATCGCTTCCGCTACAATCTGTATGAAGAAAAAACCCACGATTCCTACCGCGATGGCACCATCATGATCGATGTCGACGACGCGATCATCGGTCAGGTCAACGGTCTGGCCGTCTATCAGATCGGCAATTTCTCATTTGGTCGTCCATTGCGCATTACGGCCGAAACCTTTATGGGTAAAGAAGGTGTCATTAATATCGAACGCGAAGCTAAATTAAGCGGCAAGACCCACGACAAGGGGGTGCTGATTCTCTCCGGGTACCTCGGTAGAACATTTGCCCAGCATTATCCGCTGAATCTGGCCATCAGCATCACCTTTGAACAAAGCTACAGCGGCATCGATGGCGACAGCGCCTCGTCCACCGAGCTGTATGCCATTCTTTCAAGCTTAGCGGGCATCCCCGTCAAACAGGGAATTGCGGTTACCGGCTCGGTTAATCAAAAAGGAAAAATCCAGGCCATCGGTGGTGTCAATCAAAAGATTGAAGGATTTTTTGAGGTGTGTAAAACCAAAACGCTAAGCGGGACCCAGGGAGTGATCATCCCGCGGGCAAACACCAAAAATCTGATGCTCAGAAAA
>CAMYLH010000157.1:9990-10860 GCA_947259065.1 uncultured Desulfobacterales bacterium | reverse complement strand
GGCCTGCCCTATGCATTTCAGGGACAGATGCGAATCGATGAGGTCACCGGAGGCTCCCCTTACGGCGCCACGACGATTGCCGGCGGGGATGGCTCTCGAGTGCCCAGTGAAAATGAACTAGCAGCGGCCCGCTTTCAGGGGAAACATGTGGCAAGTATTGCTGCAAAGCTGGCAGGCTAATTATACGTCTCGGAAGGGGAGATATGATGAATAACCAATCGAGAAAAGTTGTACAAATTATTGAACCTCGGCCGGTGATTGAAGGTGCTGGTGTGAAGCTCAAGCGCAGCATTGCGACCGCCACCCTGGATCATCTTGATCCTTTTCTGCTTTTCGATCATTTTGGCTCCAGCAATCCTGATGATTACATCAAAGGATTTCCCATGCATCCCCATCGAGGTATCGAAACGGTGACCTACATGATAGAGGGAGTGGTCCATCATAAAGACAGTATGGGAAATTCCGGCAGTATCAGTGGTGGAGATGTCCAGTGGATGACCTCCGGGGGTGGGATTATGCACGAGGAGATGCCCCAGCCCAATCCGCGAGAAATGGTCGGATTCCAGCTGTGGGTGAATCTGCCGGCCAGTCTTAAGATGACGACACCGCGCTATCAAAATATTGCCTCTAAGCAGATTCCAGAAATAAACCGGGAAGATGGTGTTAAAATTCGGCTGATCGCCGGCGAAGTGGACGGTATCCGCGGTCCGGTAACCGACATTTTTGCGGATCCGACCTACATGGACGTCTCAATCCCTGCCAACGGCTCCTTTTCTTATTCTCTCGAACAGGGGCACACCGTATTTGCTTATGTTTTCGAGGGTAAGGGCCTGTTCGGTGACGGTGGCCGGCAGAAAGGCAACATGGTCA
>CAMYLH010000157.1:0-9962 GCA_947259065.1 uncultured Desulfobacterales bacterium | reverse complement strand
TGACGGTGGCCGGCAGAAAGGCAACATGGTCACTCACCCGCGGCTTGTGGTACTAAATGAAACTGGTTTTTTTGAAGCCCGGGCAACCGAGCTCATGGTTCGATTCCTGCTGATTTCGGGAAAACCTTTAAAAGAACCTATCGCCAGATATGGCCCGTTTGTCATGAACACTCAAGACGAAATCCAGCAGGCGCTTGAAGATTTGAGAAACGGTACATTTGTGAAGACCTGATTCAATTTTTAGGTTGATTCTTTGAGAAGCAGAAATCAGCGACCACCAGCTGGAGGTATGAGGATGGCCCCTCGAAGGGGCCGGGGCCACCTCTGCTGGTGGCCTCTGGTTTATAATTTCTATTCATCTTAACCCTAAAGTAGCATCAAGGTTTATATGGCAAGGAGGTCGCTGTTATGTATTCAGGGTTAAAAATTTTCATAATATTTCTACTGACTGTCAGCATGGCAGCCTGTGCCGGTCTTAATAAAGAAGGGGGTATATCCGCCCGCCAACACATCGCCGAAGCTTACGGGCTTCAATATTTTGGCGAGGTAGAAAAGATTCAGTACACATTTAACGTGCAAATAGGTGAAAAACAGATCAGCCGATTTTGGATCTGGCAACCGCGCCTTAACAAGGTCACCTTTAAAGGAATGGATTATCAGGAGGCCATCACATACCATCGCAGTGAGATCGCCGGTACTGAATCAAACAAGCTCAAGAAAATTGATGCCTGGTTTATCAATGACAACTACTGGCTGCTGTTTCCCTATCATGTTGCCTGGGACATGAGTGCCAAAGTAGAAGATATTGGCCGGCAACCGCTCCCCATGGGCGATGGAAATGCGCGCTGTGTGGTGGTTACTTATCCAGCTACCGGCGGATACACACCCGGTGATGTCTATGATATCTATCTTGATGATGATTACAGGCTGACGCAATGGGTGTATCGGCGCGCAGGGTCTGAAAAACCCACCCGAATCTCCACCTGGGACGACTACCGTAAAGTCGGCCCGTTAACGCTGTCATTGAATCATCAGGGAGAGGATCAGAATTTTCGCGTATGGTTCACCAACGTGGGCGCTAAGATGGTCGGCGCCGATAGCTGGTTGTTTGCGCAATAATGCTTCATTTCATACCACTGTAGAATTTAAAGAAATGACGCATGATGAACTTCACGGTGTTTTTGTTAACATGGTAATTTTCCCGACCATCGGTGAAATAGGTTTGACCGCTGAGCGGCTGGTAAATAGTAGCCATTTCAAATGCCGGAAAATAGACAACATTTTCATGCCGCAGGGTAAATTCATCGGCAACGGCACGCAGGGTGGCTTTTGAATTACAGCTGGCGCTGATGACATCCAGGTCTTTGCGAAACGTAGCCCACAGGTTGACCGGTGAAATGGTGACCAACAGCTTACAGTCAGGATTGTGCCGCATCATGATCGTATGAATCCGTTCCAGGTTTTCAAGATTTTCCCCGTAGCGACTTACCTTAAACTCATAGCGGCTCATATCCCCGCCTTCGTTGACATACGGCCCCGATGGCAGGCTGATGACCGAGCCGTCCGCACGGTCCTGCCAGATTTCAGTAAGCCCAAGAGTTAAAATCAGTACCGCAGCCTGTTGCAGTGCGCGCCGGGAGCATATTCGATGCTGGGCAAAATCCGCCTCGGCTTCTTCAATCTGGTCGTACAAGATAATGCGGCGATACGGGTCCTGGACTTTTTGGGAATGTGGTGAAATCCACCAGCGCAGGTCGGGCTGCCAGTTCTCGAATGTGTATTCAAAGATCTGGCGCAGGCAAAATGTGTTGTACACCCTCTCCCAGGCGGCGCTGGCGTGGATTGCCGCCGGATGTTGCGTTTCTTCCGCCACATAGTTGTATCCCCGTTGAATAAGCCGTCGCTTGCCGGCCAAACCTGCCAAGGTTCGAATCGATGGATCGGATGTACGTCTGAATGTGCCATGGCAAACCCCTGTATATTGAAGAATGAATAGTTAAGGATTTTAAAAATAACATAGACAGCGTGTTACATTCAATTAAATATTGCAGGAAATCATTCTGATCTAAAATAAAATGAATGGAGCGCAGCGAGATCCAAAAATATGTCCGCCTCGCGGCGGATCAAACTTCAATTTGCAGTCCCCGTTGACATGCGAATTGCAAATTCCTATATTGCACTCACCGATGGATTGTGTGGTGTGGACCGGTTGCGGGATTGATGGAGGAATGGGAGGATAGATGAGGATATTATCAGTGTATTACGGCCATGATGCCAACTGCACTTTGCTTGAAGATGGAGAGCCGGTGGTTGTGCTCGAAAAGGAGCGTCTTTCGCGCATAAAACACGATCAGGGCATGATGGACCTAACAGGCATACTGGAAAAATATGGGTGGCAACCTGAAAGCATTGATGTCGTCGTAATGAACCCCTGGGTGAGGCCCACGCTGGATGGAAAACTTTTCCAGTGGCAACTTGAGGGTGACACCTATCGCGAATATCCCGATTACATGCTGGACGGCTGGTGTGGAGAGGTAGAAGGCCGGTACAGCAAGCATCGCATCAGGATGTTTGGCCGTTGGTACGATGGATACGCCGTCGATCACCACCTGGCGCATGTTGCCGGGGCACTGTTTACATCCGGCTTCGAAGAGGCCGGGATAATGACGGCCGACGGCGGTGGTGACTACCGTATGTGTGCCCTGGCTTATGGCAGCGGTGCTAAAATACATGAGATTGAATACGGCTGGGGCTACGAACACAAAAAGTTACAGCTTAACATCGGCTCGGTGTGGGCCTCGATTGGTGAATACAATTTCGGCATGAATCGCCTGGAAGGCGCCGGCAAGCTTATGGGGCTTGCCAGCTACGGATCTGCGAGGGATGAAATTGTTGATACGCTCAGACAACAGATGCTTTATCACCCGTTTATGGCGTTTCCGAGCCACAAATTTGGCCGTCGAAACGGTCTCCTGCTTGATCCGTTCGACAGCTTTGCCCAGGATGTCTGCGCTTCTCTGCAAAAACTGACGACGGATTTCTACCTTGAGGCCGCAGCTCGCTTAAAAGCATGGAAACCGATCCGCCACCTGGTCATGACGGGCGGCTGCTCAATGAACTGCATTGCCAACACCGCCGTTCATCAAAGTGAATTGTTCGAAGACACCTGGGTTATCGCTCAGCCCCACGACGGCGGACTAAGCCTTGGACAGGCACTATTCGTCTGGCACCATATTCTTGATCATCCCCGCACCGCCGTGGCCTTAAGCCCCTATCTGGGAACGGACGCTGGTGAAATCAAGGAAGAATATATTCCTGATATTATCGAATTTCTCGAACAAGGCAAAAGCGTCGGGTTATGTTACGGCCGCGCGGAATCCGGGCCGCGCGCGCTGGGCCATCGCAGCATTCTGCTGGATCCGCGAATAGCAGATGGCAAAGATCGTCTGAATGAACATGTAAAACACCGCGAATGGTACCGCCCCTTTGCTCCCATGGTACTCGGAGACTGGGGGGTGCCCAGCAAGTATATGTCTTACATCGTTCCGACCAATGCACAGGAGGTACCGGCGGTCACCCATGTGGATGGCACCAGTCGTCCTCAAATTGTCGGCCCGGGAGACGATCCATTCGTATTGAAACTTCTGACCGACTGGCGTGACCGAACCGGCTGCAATCTGTTGCTGAACACCTCTTTCAATTGTCGCGAACCTTTGGTGGATACGGTGGCTCAGGCCCGTGCAACCTGGAAGAGGACCGGATTGGATGTGCTCGTTTCTCCCGAAGGAATAGAAGTCAAAGCTTAAATGAGATCAATGAACGCAAAGAAGGGGCATGGCGCAACAGGACCCGGGAAATTAAATAGCTACCTGGGAAAATTTACTAGCAGATTGTATTCATGGGCGAACTGTCTGCCCAATGATAGCAGGCTTTCATCCGATATGGAGGAACAGCGGCTGCGTAAAGCCGTATTGCTCCTTCTGGCCTGCATTTATACGGTCTTGGGCATGCTATGGGGGGGTGCCTATCTGGCTTTGGGTTTGCCTCTATCCGGTAGTATTCCCCTGGCGTATTCGGTACTATCCGGCGCCGCCCTCATCTACTTTTTGCGTTCTAAACACTACGGAATTCTGTGTTATAGTCAACTCATATTGATCCTCTTGTTACCCTTTTTTCTTCAGTGGAGTCTGGGTGGGTTTGCCGTCTCCGGCGCGGTAATTATCTGGGCAATTCTTTCACCCATCGGTGCTCTGATGTTTGCCGGGACGATGCGTTCGGTACCATGGTTTATAGCGTATGTACTTCTGGTGCTCCTTTCCGGTTTCATAGGCGGAAGGGATGTCTTACATGCGGCTCTGCCGCCTGCTGTAAGTGCCATCTCATTTGTAATGAATATCGGCGGCGTGTCGGCAATTGTTTTTTTTCTGCTCAGGTATTTCGTAAAAGAACGGGAACGTGCGATGGCGGCATTGGATAAGGAACATCGACGGGTGCGCCATTCACTTTCGTTGGCCATGGAAGTCCAACAGAGTTTGCTGCCCAAGGTCAATCCGACCGTTAAGAATTTAGATATCGCGGGGAGAAGTGTCTACTGCGATGAAACCGGCGGCGATTATTATGACTTTTTAGGTGGCGATCTTCACGGTCAACACAAAATCAAAGTAGTGGTGGGTGATGTCTCGGATCACGGCATACCCTCGGCTTTGCTCATGGCGACGGCCCGTGCGATTATCCGCGAGCTTTCTTCCCGGCTGGGTAGTATTACAGAAATTGCCTCTGATGTGAATCGCCAGCTTTTCAGGGATGTGGGGGATTCGGGCCGATTCATGACCATGTTTTATGCCGAGATCGACAGTCGAAACCAACGGATGCACTGGTTGAACGCCGGCCATGAACCTGCTCTTGTGTATGACCCTGGGACCGATAGCTTTGAAAATCTCTCCGGCGGGGGCAGTCTACCGCTGGGGATTTTAGAGGAAGCCGGATACACGCAAAAGAAACGTGATATTGCATCCGGTCAAATCATCATCCTCCTCACGGACGGTATCCGGGAGGCCCGCAATCGTCACGGTGAGATGTTCGGCAAGGAGGCTCTCGAAAACATCATCCGGCAGAATGCGTCGGCGAGTTCAACGAAAATTCTGCAAACCGTATTTACGGCGCTGGATCTTTTCCGGCAGGGCGTTAAACCCGAAGATGACATGACCCTGATGGTCATCAAAGTGTTGCCGTAAAATACAAAAAATTCCAATTTAAGTATCAAGAATGAACGAAATCTAGATGATCTACGGTGAGCGACGGAAGCTGAGTTGTTTTATGGGGGTTCATTATGAAATATCATTCTTCAAAAGGTGAAAACACAGCCACGATTAAGATTGACGGTCGGCTGTATGACCTATTGCGGAAATTTTGCGATAAAGAAGGCCGACGCTTAAAGGATTTTGTCGAAGATGCATTGGAGAATGCAATCTACACTGAGGAATCTATCAAGATTCTCAATGAAGAAATAAAATCATTGAAGAAAAAAGAAGCCAAATATGATTACGCCTTTAGACGCGGTTTCCAGAAAGGTTTTTACATATCCTTTTGCGCCCTGCACGGCCAAATTTTGCTGGAACCGGATGATGAGGCCGTAGAGATTCTTAAAAACGATCCCTTCAGAATTTCCAAAGGTAATCAGCTTGAGCTATTTCGGTGAAAAGAAGCATTAGCCAGCATCGCCTAACTGAGCTTTTTTCGCTCATTCAGGGCTTTACAGCACTACGGTTCACGCGGGGGGTGATCGACGGGGAACCTTCCAAAAATTCCAAATGGTTCTCCCGCCGTCCGGTGTAAATTTTACCGCGTTGGAAAGCAGGTTATACAGGACATGAAATTAAATCCACTGGAATTTATACTTGTGAACAATCCGGTCCGGGCCTACATCCAGGAAAAATATGAGCTACCGATATTGATGAATATGCTTTCGTTAAATACCTTTGATTCGGTCCTGGAAATTGGATGCGGAAACGGCCATGGGACAAAATTAATCAAGAAATACTTTAATCCTCTTCAGATTACAGCGATTGATCTTGATGAAAAAATGATTCAAATCGCTCGAGACACAGTTCACGATGAGACAACGAACTTCCAGGTAATGGACGCTTCAAATCTGGGTTTCCCAAATGAATCATTCGATGCAATTTTTGATTTCGGTATTATACACCATATCCCAAACTGGAAAGATTGTATTGAAGAGTTAAGGCGGGTATTGAAAGCGGGTGGCAAATTGATTCTGGAGGAATTATCACGTGATAGTTTTTCTGGTTTTCCGGGTAAGCTATACAAATCGTTGTTAACGCATCCTTACGAACAGATGTTTTCAACGGAAGAATTTGTGCAACATTTGAAAAAGGTTGAATTTAAGATTCATGATTTTAAAACGTCTAACCCCTTTAAAATGGTGCGGCATTTCTCTTTGGTAGCCAGTGTACAATGAAGAGCTTTAAACAAGCTGTTTTGTCCACCCTGGATTCTGTATTATTTTTAAAATTTGTCTGAATATCGGAGGCATATATGTTTGAATGGTTGATAAGCCCTGAAGCGTGGATTGCTTTGGGGACATTGACGGCACTGGAAATCGTTCTTGGAATAGACAACATCATCTTTATCTCAATTCTTGTAAGCCGGCTTCCCGAAAATCAACGTAATCTCGGCAGACGGGTCGGACTCGGCCTGGCTATGTTCGCACGCCTGGCCTTGCTGTTTTCCATTGCCTGGGTCATGGGATTGACGGCACCCTGGTTTACGATAGTTGGGCGGGAAATATCAGGACGTGATGTTATCCTCATTCTCGGAGGCCTGTTTCTTCTTGGAAAGTCGACTCATGAAATACACGCTAGTCTGGAGGGCGTGACCGGAAGTAATCATAAAACGACGGCGTCAACCCTTGGGTCCGTACTTTTGCAGATTGCCGTTCTGGATATCGTTTTTTCGCTGGACTCCGTGATAACGGCTGTGGGCCTGGTAAAGCAAGTTTCCATCATGGCTGTTGCCATTATCCTGGCCGTAGGGGTTATGTTGATAGCGGCAAAATCAATAGGGGATTTCGTTGATGGACATCCGACGATCAAGATTCTGGCGCTTTCGTTTCTGATTTTAGTTGGCGTCACATTAATCGTCGAAGGGTTTGATGTGCATGTTCCAAAAGGCTATATCTATTTTGCAATGGCGTTTTCAGTTGCCGTGGAAATGTTGAATATTCGTATGCGCAAAAAGAAGGCGGAGCCGGTCAAATTACACAAACCGGTGTATCGATGAGCCTTTGCGAGTCTTCGTTGACGTGCCTGGCGCATAAGGGACAAAGGGCCTCGCATTTTTAATTTTTTATGAGTATACTCGTGTGAAACTAAATTAAAAAAACAGTTTTGCCACTAAGCCACCAAGCCACGAAGGGATGATATATATGTTAAATCATCAAATCAATTATAGATAAGGAATCAATAAATTTTAATGTAATCTTAGTGCCTTGGTGTCTTTGTGGCTGAACAGATAACATCAAAGTTTCTTTTTCGATCAGACTGGACGCTTGCGGCCGGCGGCTTTGCTCGTCGTGACACTCAATCCAACCTACATTCTACCGGTGGTTTGCCAACGGCGAAACCCAACAAGCGCTGATTTCGGAACTGCGCGTCAAAAAGTTTCTGTTTTGATTAGACCGGCCGTTTTTTTGCCGGCGGCTGGGCTGACACCTGAAACCTTCATTTTCTTATACCATGTTGTCAGATAAAGCCCGATAAGGGCCTAACGAGGAGAAGATATGAATGCGGAACGTCCAAATATCCTGTGTATCATGGCAGATCAGTTAACGGCACCGGCAATGCCGTTTTACGGACATCCGATCGTCAAAGCACCCCATCTCTCCGCTTTGGCTGAAGAGGGTGTTGTTTTTGAGAATGCATACTGCAATAGCCCATTGTGCGCCCCGTCTCGTTTCTCGATGCTGACGGGAAAACTGCCATCGCGCATCGGTGCTTACGACAATGCCGCTCATTTTGCCGCAGATCTTCCAACATTCGCCCATTATCTGCGTGATTTGGGGTATCACACCTGCCTTGCCGGCAAGATGCATTTTGCTGCCTTGCCGGCAAGATGCATTTTGTGGGCCCGGATCAGCTCCATGGATTTGAGGAACGCTTAACGACCGACATTTATCCCTCGGACTTTGGCTGGACCCCTGACTGGGAAAATTTTGCAGAGAGGCCGACATGGTACCACGATATGATGAGTGTGGTACAGGCAGGTCTGTGTGAGACTAGCAACCAACTTGACTTTGATGAGGAAGTTGCCTTCCATTCACAACGCAAGATATATGATCTATCTCGGCGTGCCAATCAACAGCCGTTTTTCATGACCGTTTCTTTCACACATCCCCATGATCCTTTTGCGATAACACCAGACTTCTGGAATAGATATAATCACAAAGACATTGACATGCCGGTGGTACCACCAATTCAACTTGATCAGCTCGATCCACATAGCCGGAGACTTCATCACGTTTGTGCCATCGATCAATATGCTCAGACCGAAGAACGTGTCCGTAATGCGCGTCACGCATATTACGGTATGATCAGCTACATAGATGATAAGGTCGGGCTGCTTTTGCAGGCTCTGGAAGACACCGGTCTCAGAGATAACACCATCATCCTGTTCATCTCCGATCATGGTGAGATGCTGGGTGAACGCGGTTTGTGGTATAAAATGTCTTTTTTTGAATGGTCTGCCCGGGTACCCATTGTTTTCCACGCCCCGGGAAGGTTCGCTCATCGACGGGTAAACCAGCCGGTTTCTCTCGTTGATTTACTGCCGACCATCACTGAAATTGCATTGAACGGTAAATCGCCGACCAACTCCGACACGCTGGATGGTCATAGTCTGCTGCCACTACTTGAAGGCAAGGACATCGGGAATTTCGGCACCGTTTACGGTGAATTGCTCGGCGAAGGGGCTGTGGCCCCGTTGCTGATGATCAGGCGCGGCCGTTACAAGTACATTTACAGTCAACCCGATCCGCAACAGCTATTTGACTTGGAAGATGATCCGAATGAATTACACAATCTTGCCGACCGGCAAGAATTTCAGGAATTGCGCCAGGATTTTCAGGCCGAATTGTTGCAGCACTGGGATAAAGAGGCCCTTCACAAGCAAGTGGTCGATAGTCAGCATCGCCGGCGACTGGTTTACCGGGCATTGAGAAGCGGCCGGCACACCCCTTGGGATTTTCAACCGTATCAAGATGCTTCGCAGAAATACATGCGCAATCATTTGGACTTGGGTGCTCTGGAACGTGCAGCCCGCTATCCCTCGCCTGAAGTGCCGCCGCCGGACGGACCGGCGGTGTTAAAGGAGTAAAAGACAATGGGTTGATGTGGGTGAATCGATGGCAGGCTAGAGTGTAGGTACTCAGAAATAGAGTAAATTTATGCGGTCGAAATCCCGCTGCCTGGTTGTCCCTGATACTGGTAAAATACACGAGACCCAGGGCGACATCAAACAGCCGGTAATCTATGGAGGTCCAGGAGTATTTGTCTTCCCCGTCAAGGAACTCGAATAGGGCCCACAGCGCTTTTTTCCCCGGTGATTTTCAGGTGGTGGGGTGTATACCACCCTTGCCTTGTTTCGGCATGGAACAATGGCAGCCGCCAGCGTGAACTCATTTGATCTCAAATGATTCAGCAGGGCGTGTTCAAACAGAACTTCGTTTTCGATGACATTGGGATTATACAAACGCAGAGAATACGGATGGGCGTGATCGTCGGCCGACATCCATACCGCATAGCTTTTATTGCAATATCCGCCTGTAATCTCCTTGACACGGGTCAGCTTGCCAAGATCGTAGTTTTCTTCCATTAAACGCCGAATTGTTTCCGTAAGACGCTCATCATTCAGTTCTGACTGGAGTTTCATCTTTTCTCAACTTTAAT
>CAMYLH010000156.1 GCA_947259065.1 uncultured Desulfobacterales bacterium | reverse complement strand
ATGTCGCAACTTAAATATATCCGTTTATACTGGGTGGTTCGACGGGTAATCATTTGCCCGCTTTATATTACAAACACCATCACTGCGATTGGTTATCAACGCGATCGAGTTATGCGGTCTTCCGTAGACGCTCGTAATCCCTGCTGAGACAATAAACCCTTGTTGATCTTGTATTGGTTTGTTATAAATGGCCCAGCTTTTGCACTATTTGCACTAATGGAAGGCTAAACAAATTTTAAAACGGCTCGGCAAATCATAAGAACTCCGACTGGTTGACTGAGCCGCTTTGCAGAACCTCGAAAGGGGGAAAAAGGAGTTGTGATGAGCAAGTTTATCGAGGTCGATCTCGAAAAATGTACCGCCTGTCGGCTATGCGAGTTTGCCTGTTCCACCCATCATTTCAATGAGATAAACCCGGCCAAATCACGCATCAAAGTCAGCATCGTTTCCAAGGACTTTTTCTATTATCCGAATGTCTGCCAACAGTGCGGCAAAGCACCCTGTGTAGAAGCATGTCCACAGGATGAGGCCTTGCAGCGCAATGAGAAAACAGGTGCCATCGAGGTCAATGCGGATGAGTGCATCGGTTGTCGCATGTGCCTGCGGGCATGCCCCTTTGGTGCCATGGGCTTTGACACGAACGAAAAGCTCGCAGATAAGTGCGATCTTTGCGGCGGAGAGCCCGAGTGCGTCAAGCACTGCTTCTACGGGGCTCTTGTATTTAAAGAGCCGGAAAAAACGGTCTTCGACATGAATCGCACCTATGCCAACAAGGTCAAAGATGCATATCTTCAGGAGGTGAAAGAATGAGCGATCAGTATTATGGCTGGACCGGCAGGCATATCCGCGTCGATCTGACGCGTTCCGATATTGCGGTTGTGGAAGACGACCTGGAGCTGATGAAAAACTATCTTGGCGCCCGGGGGGTCGGCATTAAAATTATGATGGATGAAATCGATCCCAAGATCGATGCCTTCGAGCCCCAGAACCGCTTCATCATTGCCACGGGACCTCTGACCTGCATGCCGCCGGCCGGTAACCGAACTTATTTTGTCACCAAGTCACCCTTGACGGGTGGGATCGCCAATGCCGGGGTAGGCGGCTATTTCGGCGCTGAGCTGAAGTTCGCGGGCTATGATTTCATAATATTTCAAGGCAAGGCCAAACGCCCGGTTTATCTTTGGGTCGACAACGATAAGATCGAGCTGCGCAGTGCCGAACATATCTGGGGCAAAGGGACTGAGGCATCCGAAGAACTGCTGATAGCCGAAACCGATCCAATGGCCCACATCGCCGCCATCGGTCCGGCCGGAGAGAACCTCGTACGACTGGCCAATGTTATCACCGGTGGAGTTACCGGAGCGCGGGCGGCCGGTCGCGGCGGTGTCGGCGCTGTCATGGGATCCAAGAATCTCAAGGCCGTTGTGGCACGGGGAACCGGCGGTGTCAAACTGGCGGACATGGCCGCCTTTAAGCAACATGTGGGCAAAGCTTTGAATTTCTGGAACAACCCCAGCGAAAGCTGCATCAAGGTTCTGGCCGATCACGGCACCATCGGTGTGGTCAGCTTTACCAACGACCTGGGCATTCTGCCGACCCGCAATTTCCAGACCGGTGTGTTCGAAGGTGCCGATAAAATCAGCGGCGAAACCTTTGCCGAAAAATATTCGGTGCGCGGTGCCACTCCCAGCAAGGCCTGTTTTGCCTGTCCGGCGGGCTGCGCCCGACTGAGCCACGTCAAGGAGCGCGGTTACGAGGGCAAGGGCGAGGGACCAGAATACGAATCCGTGGCTTCGCTGGGGGCGGTGACCAGTGTCGACAATTTGCCGGCAGTCATCAAAGCCGGCCGCATCTGCAACGACATGGGCATGGACACGATATCGGCGGGAGTGACGGTGGGGTGTGCTATGGAGCTTTTTCAGCGTGGTTATCTGCCTGAAAAAGATGTGGGTTATGCGCTCATGTTCGGAGATGCTGATGGGCTACTGGACTTAGTTCAGAAGATGGCCACCCGGGAAGACTTCGGTTGGATCCTGGGCGAAGGGTCCTTTCGTCTGGCAGACCGCTATGGTCATCCCGAGCTTTCCATGACGGTCAAGAAACAAGAGCTGCCCAACTACGACCCTCGCGGTGTCAAAGGGCAGGGACTCGCTTTTGTGACCAATAAGCGGGGTGCGGATCATTGCCGCGCAGAGGTCAACTGTTCGGAAATCTATGAAACCACCATGCTGGGCTACTGGTCCCCTGACAAAGATGTGGATCGTCACGCCATCAAGGGCAAGGCCAAGATGACCAAACACTACCAGGATTACTGCGCCTGGGCCTATGACTCATTGGGATACTGCTATTTTCTCTTGATGGACACCCCCGAGCAGGATGTGATCGATCTATTAGAGAGTGCCACCGGTGTTGACTTTGGCGGTGTGGAGGCGCTCAACAGGGTCGGTGAGCGGATCTTTACCCTGGAGCGCCTGTTTAATCTAAAAGCCGGGTTGAGTGCCAAAGACGATACGCTGCCAAAACGATTTCTGAAAGAACCCATGCCCGAGGGACCCTCCAAAGGTCAGGTCTTCGAGCAGGAGCAAATATTACCGGAATACTATCGAATTCGTGGCTGGAATCAACAAGGCGTACCTTCAAAGAAAAAACTTGAAGAATTAGACCTTTCATTGCAGATTTAACATCAAAAAGCTGAGTAGTTTTATTAGATGGATCATAATTTGATGAAGATAAATGTTGACCCAGAAGCACTATGCCTGATAAGAGCAAATCCTGCCTGACATCATACATGTGATGTGGCTGCTATCGACGAGGTCGCAAGGTTTTTACCCAAAAATCCATCGATGGGGATGATAACTAAGGAGGAGATGATATGGGCAAAATAATGACACGCATGGGTAGCGGTTTTCCGGTTGAGATGAGCGAAAGCCAGCTCATGGAAGACCTGACAGCAGGTACTGAAGATGCTGCCGATCGCGGCAAGATATCCCCGCTGTCCAAAGAAGAAGTAGACTACTTATACGGTATTTTTACCTGCCCCGACCGCTTCGTGAGCGTCGCATCGGGAAACGAAATCATCCTTTCCTATGATGGCGGCCCGCTTAAGATGATGCGGGCAGGAGTGGATGTTCACCGGATCCAGTCGCTACAGATCTATGAAAAGCTTTTGGGCGCAGACAGCATCGAGCTGGGACATATCGACTACAGCTTCAAGCCGGTTAAACCGATTGTGGGCACCGAACAGACGGTCTTAGAACAAACTCTATTGGTGACGCATGCCCCCCTTTTCTATGGTGCGATGCCGAACCTCGGCATGTACAGCCAACCGGACGGTCCCTTTCCCAATCCGTCGGAATTGATGCCCCTGGGCAAGATTGCCGAGGCTAGAGAATCTTATGAAATGGCGGTTGAAGATGCAGTCAAGGACATCGTGTTTGTCGGCAGTGCCATGTATGAATCCGGCGCAGATGGCATCAATATGGATACCACCGGCGCCGCCGGAGATGCCGATTTTTTGGCCGGTCTAAGGGCTACCGAAATATTAAAAGAAAAATATCCGGATATATGCATTGAACTTGGCATGGCCGGCGAGTTTGTCCTCGGACTGCACGGCGAATTGGAATACGACGGCACGCGACTGGCAGGGCTATATGTTCACGATCAGCTAAAACTGGCGCAAAAGGCCGGGGTAACCATTTTTGGTCCGGTGGTTAACATTAAGCCTTCCAAATCCTGTCCCTGGAATCTATCCCGGGTCATCACGTTTATCAAAGCCTGTTGTGAAGAGGCCGAAATACCGGTCCATCCGAACATGGGAATGGGTGTGGGCGGGGTGCCCATTGTCAGTCATCCACCGGTGGATATCACCTCGCGGGCGTCGAAGGCCATGGTTGAAATCTGTCGGCTCGACGGGTTGTAGGTGGGTGCGGGTGACCCGATGGGTATGGCAATCTCTCATGCGATTGCTTCTGGCATGGGCGGAATGCGGGCAGCCGGAGATCTGGTGGCTCGTATGCAAATGACCCGGGGCATGAAAATTGATGAAGCCAAAAGGTATGTGGCCGATAGGCTGAAAGTATCGGTATCCGATTTGACCGATCCGGTGATTATGACCGAAGTACGGGAAGATTTGGAAATTGGATCTGCCACACCAATGCCGGGATGTGCCAAAGGTATCGAGGCCAAACTCCGCATTGCTGAAGTTTTGGATATCGAGATCAACTGCGTTCGCCGGTTAAAACATAAAGGGTTAATTTAGTTCGGTAATCGAAAGTGCGGCCATTAACATTTTGTTTTGAGTTTCGATACTTTTCCGCCTCTGGAAAATCCGGACTTCGGATTGCTTCGTCTTTGACATGCAGAATACGTATAATCTTGTTCAACACTTCATATCGCTATTAAAGAATTAGACATCCTGAGAGGTTAGAAAATGGAAAAAACACAATGGTTTCAGAAAGCCGTGCAGGCCATTTTGGACACGGATGAAGAAGCAGCTAAGAAAGTCTCCACCGAATCCCTGGAAGCGGGCATGGACCCGCTGGAGATGATCAACCAGGGATTTACCGAGGGAATCCGAAAAATGGGTGACCTTTTTGAACGAGGAGAAGTCTTTTTGCCGGGCCTGATTGTGGCATCCGAAGCTATGACGGCAGCGGTAGGGATACTCGAAGCGGCCTTGCCGGCCGAACAGCAGGAGAGGAAAAAAGCTGTGATTGTGCTCGGAACCATTGAAGGGGACATTCATGACATTGGCAAGGGGATCATCGCCACGATGCTAAGGGTGCATGGCTTTGAAGTTCACGATCTTGGTCGGGATGTGCCCATAGACACATTTGTCGACAAAGCAAAAGAGTTGAATGCCGATGTCGTCGGCTCATCAGCGATGATGACGACCACCCAGCTCGGGCAGAGGAAGCTCGAGGAAGCTTTGAAAAATGCAGGAATCCGCGACAAAGTAATTTCGATGGTGGGCGGGGCGGTAGCCACAGACCATTGGGCCCAGCGGATCGGTGCCGATTTTTTTGGCGAATCGCCGCAGGACACGATCATGAAACTTGAGGAATCTTTAAAGTAAGCGCGACAGCCGTTGTGGGGGGATCGTCGGTCCTTTTGCCGTTTTCCCACCATGATTAAATCCGTGGCGTAGTCGATAAATGCTTGCTCTACCACTTCAATCGCGCGATTGATCGGCAATAATCTGATCACATCGTTTTCAGTAACCATTTTTATTGCCAGTCACCTCTTTACATCGGCCATATATCACCCACCCTGAAGCCTTGCGGGAATGGATCTGAGGGATCGAGTACATAGGTGTTGAATCCGGTTATCCAGGCTTGTCCACTGAGAGTTGGTACAACAGCTTTATAGGGGCCCACTGCCGTCTCTTTGATGAGTCGCCCGGTAAAAATGGTGCCTAACAGGCCTTCATGGTTGAAATCTTCGTACAATTTCAATTCATCCTTGGCATAAAGGGCGGCCATCTTGGCACATGTTCCCGTTCCGCAGGGACAGCGATCAAGAGCGCCGGTCCAGGTTTCTGATTTGTTCCAGTCCAATGGTCCGGTGGCTACCGTAACCGCATTTTTCAAGTGGGCTTCGGGATGGGTTGGCGGTCCGGAAATCTGGGAAATAGTGACATTTTTAAATTCCGGATTTTCCGGGTGGGCCACCGGCAGTTGTTCGGCCGCCGCCG